>JASFEC010000087.1:0-8619 GCA_050125045.1 Gammaproteobacteria bacterium
AGCAGGGCAGGTTGCACCTGCTGGGCGAGCGCGAGATCGCCTTCGACGAACCGATGGACCTGCTGTTCCATCGCGAGCAAGTGCTCCCGCGCCATACCAACGGCATGCGGTTCAGCGCCTTCGACGACGCGGGCGAGCTGCTGGCCAGCCAGGCTTACTATTCCATCGGCGGCGGCTTCATCGTCAGCGGCGACGAACCGGATGCGCGGCCGGGCGACCGGGCGGTGGCCGTCCCGTTCCCCTTCGACAGCACGGCAGAGCTGCTCGAGCAGTGCGGGCGTCACGGGATGAAGATCCACGAGCTGGTGCTCGCCAATGAGACCGCCTGGCGGCCGCAGGAGGAGACGCGCCGCCGCTTGCTTGACCTGTGGCAGGTGATGCGGGAGTGCGTGCGCCAGGGGTTCAGCGCCGAGGGCGTGCTGCCCGGCGTGCTGAAGCTGCAGCGGCGTGCGCCCCGGATGTACCGCGATCTTTGCGGCGAGGGCGCGGCGGGCGACTTCATGGACTGGGTCAATGCCTATGCGCTGGCCGTGAACGAGGAGAACGCGGCCGGCGGCCGCGTGGTTACGGCCCCGACCAACGGTGCGGCCGGCATCATCCCGGCGGTGCTCCACTACTACCGCCGCTTCGTTGCCGGCGCCGACGACGAGGGCGTGTTGCGCTTCCTGCTCACCGCCGGTGCCATCGCCATCCTCTACAAGCGCAACGCGTCGATCTCCGGCGCAGAGATGGGCTGCCAGGGCGAGGTCGGGGTCGCCTGCTCCATGGCCGCCGGCGGCCTGGTCGCCGCGATGGGCGGAAGCAACGCCCAAGTCGAGAACGCGGCAGAGATCGGCATGGAGCACAACCTCGGCCTGACCTGCGATCCGATCGCCGGCCTGGTGCAGATTCCCTGCATCGAGCGCAACGCCATGGGGGCAGTGAAGGCTGTCAACGCGGCCCGCATGGCATTCCGCGGTGACGGCAGCCACAAGGTCAGTCTCGACCAGGTCATCGCGACCATGCGCCAGACCGGGCTGGACATGTCGACCAGCTACAAGGAAACCTCACAGGGTGGCCTCGCGGTCAACGTGCCCGAGTGCTGAGGCGCTTGACGCCCTGCGGCAGGGCCGCTAGCTTGTTGCGATGCAACAGAAATTGAGCCGCACCCCGGTGCCCGGGAAGAAGCGCCTCCAGTCGCCTGGCGAGGAGATCGCCAACAGCGTCAGCCACGGCGCCGGGTTCCTCGGCGCGCTCGTCGCGACCCCTTTCCTGCTGGTCGAGGCCAGCCGGCATGGCGTTGCCGACCTCGTGGGCGCGGCAGTATTCGCGGTCACCGTGATGCTCGCCTATGCCTCGTCGACCCTCTATCACGCCATCCCGGCGCCCCGCGCCAAGGAGGTGCTCCGGATCATCGATCACGGCTCCATCTTCCTGCTGATCGCCGGAACCTACACGCCGTTCACTCTCGGCGTGCTCCGGGGCGGCTGGGGGTGGACCCTGTTCGGGCTGATCTGGAGCCTCGCGCTCGCCGGGCTGATCCTGAAGGCGCTGGGCGGCGTGCGTTTCCGACGGCTCTCGGTCGTCGTCTACCTGGCCATGGGCTGGCTGGTGCTGGTAGCCATCGGCCCCCTGGTGGAGCGCATGGCGCCCGCGGGGGTCGCCTGGCTGGTGGCCGGCGGGGTCTGCTACACGGTGGGCGTGATCTTCTACGCGCTGGACGGCCGGCGCTTCATGCATTTCGTCTGGCACCTGTTCGTCCTTGCAGGCACCGCCTGCCACTTCGTCGCCGTCATGGGTTACGCCGCCGGCAGCTAGCCGGACCCGGGCGTCCCCGTTGCGCTGTGGAAACTGCTGACAGTATTGATGCGGATGCCGCCTGTCGGGGGCTGAGCCTAAGCTGGTGGACGTCAGCTGCATCAAGCAGGCAGGGGCGCGAAGGGAATGCGCGAGTACAGTCCTGCCACTGAAGGCTACGCAGCCTTCCGAGGCTACAAGACCCGGTTCAGGGTCGTCGGCCGGAGCCGTGCGCGCCACCCGCTGGTGTGCATCCACGGCGGTCCCGGCTACGGTCTCGAATACCTGGAACCCCTCGGGGAAATGCAGGCCACGGGCCGGCAGGTCGTGTTCTACGACCAGCTCGGCTGCGGCCGCTCCGATGCCTTGCGCAGCGGTGCGAACTGGTCGATGGAGCTGTTCCTCGCGGAGCTGGAGGCGGTGCGCGCGGCGGCGGAGCTGTCTGACTACCATCTGCTGGGGCACGGCTGGGGTGGCATGGTTGCCCTGGAGCATGCCCTGGCGCGGCCTGCCGGGCTGCGCAGCCTGGTGTTGTCCAGCACTCCGGCCAGCGTGCCCCAGTGGCGAGGCGAGCTCGCCCGCCTGGCCCGGGCGCTGCCCCGCGAGATCAGCGGTCCGCTCGACGAGCACCGACTATCCGGCACGCTGGACACACCGCCCTGCCGTTGCATCGTTGACGCCTTTCTGCGGCGCCACTTGTGCCGCTCGCAGCCATGGCCGGAAGTCCTGGAGCGCAGCGTGGAGCAGGCACGGTCGCATCCGGAGGCCCGCGCCGCCCTGCTCGGGCCGAGCGAGCTGGAACCCGGCGGCGCCCTGGCCAACTGGGACGTCTCGTCGCGCCTCGGCGAGATCGACACCCCGACCCTGGTGATGTCAGGCCGCCATGACCTGGTGCCGCCGCCGGTGGCGGCAACACTGTATCGGGGGATCCAGCGCTCGGAGTGGGTGGTGTTCGAGCACAGTGCGCACGTGCCCCACCTGGAGGAGCCCCAGCGGTACCTGGAGGTGCTGGACGGCTTCCTGGCCAGGGTCGAGGCGGGCCTGCAGGTCGCACCGGCCTGAACGCGTCCTCAGGCGGGCACCTTCTTCGGATAATCGAACCAGCACAGTTGCGCCTCTTCCGGGCGGATATCGGACCAGCCCGAGACATCGAACTCCACGCAGAGCATGGCGGCAGTCGGCATGTTATCCAGCCGGATGTCGTCGAGCCGGTTGGCGAGCTCGGTCAGGCCCGGGTTGTGGCCCACGATCATCAGGCTCGCGATGTCCGAAGGCGCGCCCCTGATCACGTCGAGAATCTCGTCCGACGTGGCGAGGTAGAGTTCGGGGACCCCGTGGATGCCGTCCTCCCGGTAGCCGAGTTCGCGGGCGACGCCGCGTGCAGTTTCGAGGGCACGCATCGCAGTGCTCGAGAGGACCAGGTCGGGGGCGGGTCCGCGCCGGGCGAGCCGTCGTCCCATCTCCGGCACGTTGCGCAGGCCGCGTGGCGCGAGGGGACGGTCGAAGTCGTCGAGCCGGGCATCCTCCCAGCTGGACTTGCCATGCCGCAACAGGATCAGCCGCAGCATCGCTCAGTCTTCGAGTTCCACCTGGATGCGGCCCTCGTGCACCCGCACCGGGAACGTCGCGACGGCAGCATAGGCCGGGGGGGTCAGCGCGCGGCCCGTGCGCAGGCAGAAGCGCGCCCCGTGGCGCGGGCACACGACCTGGTCGCCCACCACCGGCCCGCCGGCCAGCTCGGCGCCGTCGTGGGTACAGACGTCCTCGATGGCATACAGGTCGCCGTCGACGTTGAACACCGCGACCGTGAGGTCGTCGGTCTCCAGCAGCGCGAAGCCGCCCGGCTCGATGTCGCCTTCCGCCGTCACGTCGTGCCAGCCGGCCATCAGTACATCCCCGTCTGCAGCCTGGCCGCCTCGGACATCATGTCCCGGTTCCACGGCGGGTCGAAAGTCAGCTCGACTCGCGCCTCGCGGACGGTCGGGATGATCTCCAGCTTGTCCTTGACGTCCATCACCAGCACCTCGCCCATGCCGCAACCGGGCGCAGTGAGCGTCATCTTGACCTCGACGTCGCGCTCGCCGCCCTCGGCATGGAGCAGCTTGCACTCGTAGATCAGGCCGAGATCGACGACGTTGATCGGGATTTCAGGGTCAAAGCAGGTGCGGAGCTGGTCCCAAACCAGATCCTCCACGTCCTCATCGGCGGCATCCGCAGCTAGCTGGGGCGGGGGGACGGGCTCCTTGCCCAGCGCGTCAGCGTCCTCCCCGGCGATCCGGAACAGGTTCCCGTCGAGGTAGACGGTGAAGCTGCCACCGAGGGCCTGGGTGATGAGGCCGCGCGCGCCCTTGCGGAGCATGACCTGGTCGCCGGCAGGCACGATGATTGCCGTGCAGTCGCGCGTCAGGGTTACGGGTTCGCTGTCTTGTCCGTACATGGTGAGTCTTCTGTAGGTGACTACTCGGTACTGACCGTCTCGCCCTCGCCGAGGGCGGAGTGGGCAGTATGCCAGCACAGGCTGGCGCATTTTACCCGCGTGGGATACTCCCGCACGCCGGCGAGAGCGGCGAGCTTGCCGATCGTCGCGACGTCAGGCTCTTCGCGGCCCGTCAGCATGGCATGGATGTGCTCGAAGAGTTCCTCCGCCTCGGCGCGGGTTCGGCCACGCAGCGCTTCGGTCATCAGCGAGGCCGAGGCGACGGAGATGGCACAGCCCGAGCCCTCGAAGGAGAGGTCCTCGATGCGGTCGTCCGCATCCAGCTTGAGATAGACCTGGAGCTTGTCGCCGCACAGCGGGTTCAGTCCCTCGGCATGCTGGCAGGGCGGGGGGATCTTCCGGAAGTTCCGCGGGTTGCGGTTGTGATCGATGATCACGTCGCGGTACAGATCGGCCAGGTCCATCAGGCGAATACCTCGCGCGCGTGCTGCAGGGCGGCAGCCAGGCGATCGATCTCCGCCTTGGTGTTGTAGAAGGCGAAGGAGGCCCGGGCCGTCGCCGGCACGCCGTAGAAGTCCATGACCGGCATCGCACAATGGTGGCCGGTGCGTATGGCCACACCGGCATGGTCGACGATGGTACCGATGTCGTGCGGATGGACGCCCTCGAGCACGAAGGAGATCACGGCCGCCTTGCGGGGGGACGTGCCGATGATCCGCAGGCCTTCGATCCCGCCGAGCACCGCGGTGCCATGCTCGAGCAGCTCGTGCTCCCAGGCGGCCGCGGCATCGATGTCCAGGCGTTCGAGATAGTCGACGGCCGCGCCGAGCCCGATCCCGCCGGCGATATGCGGCGTGCCGGCCTCGAATTTCCACGGCAGCTCGTTGTACGTGGTCTTCTCGAAGCTCACGGCCAGGATCATGTCGCCGCCACCCTGCCATGGCGGCATGGCGCGCAGCAGCTCCTCGCGGCCCCAGAGGACGCCGATGCCGGTGGGGGCGAACATCTTGTGGCCGGAGAAGGTGTAGAAGTCGCAGTCCAGCGCCCGCACGTCCACCCGCATGTGCGGGACGCCCTGGGCGCCGTCGAGCAGCACCAGCGCGCCGACCGCGCGGGCCAGGCCCACCAGCTCGGCCACCGGACTGATGGTGCCGAGCGCATTCGACACGTGCGTAAAGGCAAGCAGCCGGGTAGCGGGACCGATGATCTCCCCGGCGGCCTCGAGGTCGATCTCGCCAGACTCCGTCATTGGTATGACGCGGAGCTTGGCGCCGGTCTGCTCACACAGCATCTGCCAGGGCACGATGTTGGCGTGATGCTCAAGGTGCGTGATGACGATCTCGTCGCCGGGGCCCACGTTCGCCCGCCCCCAGCTCTGGGCCACCAGGTTGATGGCCTCGGTCGTGCCGCGCGTGAAGATGACCTCCCGCTCGGAGGCGGCGTTGATGAAGCGCTGCACCTTTTCACGGGCGCCCTCGAAAGCCGCCGTGGCGCGCTGGCTGAGCTGGTGCACGCCGCGATGCACGTTGGCGTGGTCGCGCCGGTAGTACTCTGCGATCGCCTCGATGACCTGCACCGGGTGCTGGGCGGAAGCCGCGTTGTCCAGGTAGGCCAGCGGCTTGTCGTGGACCTCCTGATGCAGAACGGGGAAGTCGCGGCGCACGGCTTCCACGTCGAAGACCGGGCGGTTGTCGAGGGTTTCCCGGCGGGCGGCGCTCATGTGAACTCCCGGATACGTTCCGCGTCGGGCAGGCGCCCCACCACCAGCTCTTCGGCATGCCGCCGCAGCGGCGCCAGCGGCATGCGCGCCAGCACGACGTCGGCGAAGGCAAAGGTCAGCAGGCTGCGCGCGGTGCTCTCGTCCACGCCGCGCGAGCGCAGGTAGAAAAGCGCGTTGGCATCCAGCTGACCGGTGGTGGCGCCGTGCGAGCACTTGACGTCGTCGGCGTAGATCTCCAGCTCCGGCTTGGTGTCGACCTCGGCCTCCGGCGACAGCAGCAGGTTGGCGTTCGACTGCTGCGCGTCGGTGCCGGCGGCGCCGGAATGCACGATCGCCTTGCCGTTGAACACCGCCCGGCTCTTGCCGGTCAGCACGCCGCGATACAGCTGGTCGCTGGAGGTTCGCGGCACGGCATGGTCCACGCGCGTGTGGCTGTCGGCATGCTGGCGGTCGCGGACCACGTACAAGCCGTTCATCGTGACGTGGGCGCCGGGTTCCACCAGCGCCGCGTCCAGGTCGAGGCGGGCGATGCGGCCGCCGACCGACAGGTTGTGGCTCACTACGGCGGCGTCGCGCTCGAGCCGGGCGGCCAGCACGCCGAGGTGGAAGGCCTGCGGCGCGCTTTCCTGCAGGCGGTAGTGCTCGATCACCGCGCCCGGGCCGGCGGCGACCTCGGTGACGGCGAGGCTGAGGGATTCCCCGGCGCCGGCGCCGTAATGCTCGATTACGGTGGCCCTGCTGTTGGCTCCGGCGCGGATCAGCACGCGCGGGCAATCCAGCACGGGCGCCTCGCCCGCGGCCGTGAGGAACACCAGCCGCAGGGGCGTATCGAGCTCGGTCCCCGGCGCGAGGTCGACCAGGGCACCGTCCGTGAAGAGCGCCGTCGAGAGGGCCGCGAAACGGTGTCGGGCCGGGTCGGCGATGGTGCCGACCAGCGCTCGGCAGGCGGGATCATCGGCCGCGATCGCCGCGGCCAGCGACTGCACGCCGAGTCCCTGCGGCAAGTCCTGGGTGGCGGCCAGCCGGCCGTTGACGAAGACAAGGGCCGGGCAGTCCAGTCCCTCGATGGCGGGTATTTCCGGCGCGGCGGCCACGCCAGCACCGAAGCTGCGGCGCGTGACCAGCTTCAGGTCGGTGTACTTCCAGTCCTCGTCCCGGCGAGTGGGGAAACCGGCAGCGGCGAACGCCGACAGGCCCTCCCGGCGACGGTCCTGCAGCCACTCGGGCCCGCCGGCCGCAGCGGCTGCATGCTCGACCCACTCGGGCAGGCCGGGCGACTGCTCGTGCCTGGTGGCGGTGGCGGTGCTCATGCGGCGTCCGCCCCCTCGCGCAGCCAGTCGTAGCCGCGCTCTTCCAGTTCCAGGGCCAGCTCGCGCCCGCCGGTGCGGACGATGCGGCCATTAGAGAGCACGTGGACGAAGTCGGGCACGATGTAGTCCAGCAGCCGCTGGTAATGCGTGACCACGACCATGGAGCGCTCGGGAGAGCGCAGGCTGTTGACGCCGTTGGCCACGACCTTGAGTGCATCGATGTCGAGGCCGGAGTCGGTCTCGTCGAGAATCGCGAGCGCAGGCTCCAGCACCGCCATCTGCAGCACCTCGTTGCGCTTCTTCTCGCCGCCGGAGAAGCCCTCGTTCACGCCGCGGTTGAGGAAGCTGTCGTCCATCTGCATCAGCTTCATGCGTTCCTTCACCAGTGCCAGGAACTCGAAAGCGTCGAGTTCCGCCTCACCCCGGTGCGTGCGCACCGCGTTAAGCGCCGCCTTGAGCAGGTACACGTTGTTCACGCCCGGGATCTCGACCGGGTACTGGAAGGCGAGGAACACGCCCTCGCGCGCCCGCTCCTCCGGGTCGAGATCGAGCAGGTCCTGGCCGCGATAGGTCACTGTGCCCTCGGTCACTGCCAGGTCTGACCGGCCCGCCAGCACCCCCGCCAGGGTGCTCTTGCCGGAGCCGTTGGGCCCCATGATGGCGTGCACTTCGCCGGGACCGACCTCGAGGTCCAGTCCCTTCAGGATTTCACGCTCGCCGACGCGGGCGTGGAGGTTCTTGATGCTCAGCATGGGTGGATTCCTGTGTTCCATCAGCCGACCGCGCCTTCGAGGCTCACGCTCAGCAGGTTCTGGGCTTCGACGGCGAACTCCATCGGGAGCTCGCGGAAGACTTCCTTGCAGAAGCCGTTGACGATCATGTTGACGGCGTCTTCCTCGGAGATGCCGCGCTGGCGGCAGTAGAACAGCTGCTCGTCGCTGATCTTGGAGGTGGTCGCCTCGTGCTCGACCACGGCCGTCGGGTTGGCGATCTCCATGTAGGGGAAGGTGTGGGCGCCGCAGTCGCTGCCCATCAGCAGCGAGTCGCACTGGGTGTGGTTGCGCGCGCCTTCTGCCCCGGGAAGGATCTTCACCAGGCCGCGGTAGGCGTTCTGGCCGCGGCCGGCGGAGATGCCCTTGGAGACGATGGTACTGCGGGTGTTGCGGCCGACGTGGATCATCTTGGTGCCGGTATCGGCCTGCTGCAGGTTGTTGGTCAGCGCGACCGAGTAGAACTCCCCGACGGAATTATCGCCGCGCAGGATGCAGCTCGGGTACTTCCAGGTGATGGCCGAGCCGGTCTCGACCTGGGTCCAGGAGATCTTGGAGTCGCGGCCGCGGCAGTCGCCCCGCTTGGTGACGAAGTTGTAGATGCCG
>JASFEC010000088.1:0-8530 GCA_050125045.1 Gammaproteobacteria bacterium
GCCAGCATCGTCTCGTACCGCAACCCGAAGGTGATGTGCGTAAAGGACATCAGGCCCGTCGCAAACGGCAGGAAGGCAATCAGCCAGCTGATGTAGTCATCCCAGGTCGAAATCTGCCGCAGCACCGGGTTCATGAACCGGCGCACGATCAGGACGATCAGGACGCCCATCGTCACCACCGTGAAGAAGGTGATGAAGAGATTGGGCAGGGTCGGCCAGCCGAAGCCGAGGATGTCCTTGAAGAAGAGCATGTGCGGGGCGAAGAACAGCAGCACGACGAACATGCCGATGTGCCAGGCGTAACCGGAGTAGTGCTGGAACACGATGTTCTTTTCCAGCTCATGGGCCGGCGCCGAGCGCGTCAGCAGGGTCTTGACCCCGCCGGAGGTCGCCGAGCCCTTGGTCGGCTCGAGTTGCTTCCGGGAGGCCAGCAGCAGCGCAGTGATGCGCCACACGATGCCCACGATGAAGATGATCACGGCCCAGCGAAATGCGGGACCCCGGGCGAAGTCGAGGAGCGACATGCCCTGAATGTACAGTCCTTCGTTCATGCCTTTTCCTCCTGCTGCGACTTCTTCTGCTTGCCGCGCGCGAGAGCGGCGGCCGCGAGGCCCGCCGCGGCGCCGGCCGCCGCGCCGATACCGACCGTCTTGGCGTCGCCCCAGTAGGCGGCGGACAGCGGACGGTAGAAGCTGCCCTTGTCCCAGAAATCCGGTTCGGAGCAGCCGAGGCAGCCGTGACCGGACTGGATTGGCCAGCTCGTGCCCTCGTTCCACTTCACCGTGGCGCAGGCGTTGTAGGTCACCGGGCCCTTGCAGCCCAGCTTGTACAGGCAATAGCCCTTCTTCGCGCCCTCGTCGTCGAAGGTCTCGGCGAACTGGCCGCGCTCGTAGAACGGCCGGCGATAGCACCGGTCATGGATGTTCTGGCCGAAGAAGGCCATTGGGCGCCCGAGGGGGTCGAGCTCCGGAATGGTGCCGAAAGTCAGGTAATGGGCCAGCACGCCCGTAATCACCGTCGGGACCGGCGGGCAGCCGGGCACGTTAATGATGGGCTTGTCGCTGATCAGGTCCTGCACGCCCCGCGCCTGGGTCGGGTTGGGGTTGGCCTTCGGGATGCCGCCGTAAGCGGCGCAGGTGCCGACAGTGACGATGGCCGCGGCGCCGGCCGCCGCCTCTTTCAGCATCGACAGGTGGGTATGCCCGTTGGTGCAGGAATGCGATTCGTACTCACCGGTGGGGATGGAGCCGTCTACCAGCAACAGGTAATTGCCGTAGTTCTCTTCCATCGCCGCATGCATGGCGTCTTCGGCGCGCTGGCCGGCAGCCGCCTGCAGCGTGTGGTGGTAGTCGAGCGAAATGGCGTCGAAAATGAGGCCTTCGACGGTCGGCGTGTGCGAGCGCGTCAGCGACTCGGTGCATCCCGTGCACTCCTGGAACGGGAGCCAGATGACCGACGGCCGCTTCGCCTTCTCGATCGCTGCGGCGACGGCGCTGACCATGCTCGGCGGTAACGCCATCATGGACGCGGTGGCCGCGCAGAACTTCATGAATCCGCGACGGCTGACTCCGTTCGCTCGGAGGACGTCGCCTACGGTTTTGCTTGCTGCCATGCTGTGCTCCTCCGCACTGCCCTGCTGTGGAATGCGCAGGGCGCTTCGGTTGGCTTCAATTACCCGTCGACGCCAGGGCGTCGGCAAGTGCCTCAAGACCGGCCTCGACATCCTCCCGCTGCGACTGCAACAGGGAAGGCACCCAGGTGATCTCAATGAAACGGCCGGCGACCCCGCCGGAACCGTTCAAGTGCTCGATGATCCAGGCCCCGGCGTAGCGGGACTCGCGGATGACGGTCTTGCCCAGGGACTCGAACTCGGCCCGGACTTCACCCTCGCCCAGCGCGTCGAGGAGCCGCGACATATCGCCGGGCCCCATGGGAATGCTCTGGACGTCAATGACGGTGGGTTCGCCCGACTCGATCAGCCGGGCCAGCGCGTGGCGAATTTCATGCAGCAGGGGCAGTGCATTGCCGAATATTTCAACGGGCGTTCCCCCGCCCGACTCGACCTTGACCCCAATCCCTGATAGGCCGCTCATGTCGTCTCCGCCGACTGTGTTCGGGCGATTTTCCAGATCACCCCGAACGCGCCGGTCTTGATTGTGGCTTCAATACCTTAGCGAGCAATCTAGGCTCCGAGCGCTGCTCTAACAATACGCAATTCACGCAGTGCTAAAGTGCCTCCGGCACCTTGATTTCCTGCCCGGCCCACTGCCGAATCAGGTCCGCCACCGCCTGGGCCGCCTCGGGCACGGCTTTCGCCACCCGCGGGCTCGGCTCGGTGCCCCAGTCGACGATCTCGGGCTGGATCCCTACCAGGGCGCGGCGGCGCGGCATGCGGTCCGCGATGAGCGCCATGCTCATCAGGTCCATCAACCCGACCTCGTGGACGCTGCGGCCATGCTGGCTGAGAATCCGGTCCATGTCGGCATCCACGAAGACCTTGACGGTGCCAGGTTCCGACTTGAGCTCGGTGGCGTCCACCACGATCAGGTACTCGGCATCCTCGACGGATGCGGCGATAGAGAAGCTGAGAGTTCCGCCATCCATCCACGTGACGCCGGGGACATCAGGATTCAGCTGGTCCAGTCGCTGCACGACCCAGGGCCCCACGCCCTCGTCCGTCAGAATGGTGTTCCCGACGCCGAGGACCAGCGTGCCGCTCTTGGGATGAGCCTGATCTGTCATTAGTTATGCTCCGAGGCAGAAGAACGGTGCCGCGGGCAGCATACCGGGATGAGAATTAGACGCATCAGGGTATTTACCAGCTTGCGCCGCAGGCCCTTGGATGGCAGCGTGCACCCTTGGAGTAGAGAGCGTTCTAGGGAGCATAACCATGTGCCTTGGTATTCCCATGCAGGTGGTGTCGGTGGACGGCTTCATGGCCCGCTGCGAGGCCAAGGGCGTCCAGCGCGACGTCAGCCTGTTCATGATGCAGGACGAGCCGGTGGCCACCGGAGACTACGTCATGGTCCACGTGGGCTACGCGATCCAGAAGATGACCGAGCAGGAAGCCCGCTCGGCCTGGGAAATCTACGACCAGATGCTCGGTGCGGGGGCGGAAGCCTGAGCGATGCATGAGCTTTCGGTCTGCCAGGCCCTGGTCAACCAGCTCGAGACGGTCTCGGCTCAGAACGGCGGCGGCCGGGTCGAGCTGGTAAAGCTGCGCATCGGCCCGCTCTCGGGTATCGAGGCGAGCCTGCTCGCGCAGGCCTTCCCGATCGCGGCGGCCGGATCTATCGCCGCGGGCGCCGAGCTGGCGATCGAGGCCGCGCCGCTGGTTGTGCAGTGCCTCGACTGCGGGGCCAGCGGCGAGGCCGCGCCGAACCGCATGCTTTGCCCCGCCTGCGGCGGCTTCCGGGTCCGAACCGTATCCGGCACGGAAATGCTGCTGGAATCGGTGGAACTCGCCGCCCCGGCAACAGCCGAAATGTTATAGAGTCTTGTTCCGCTTCCGTTTCCTTATCCGGAGTGCCCCATGTGTGATACCTGCGGCTGCAACATCACGGACGGCAACCGCCATCTGGTCTCCCCCGGAGGCCGGCTTGCCGAGACCGCGGACGGCCGGGCGGCCGTCACGGTGCTGCAGAGCCTGCTGAGCGAGAACGACCACCAGGCGGCGCATAACCGGGCGCATTTTGACGCCCGCGGCATCCTCGCCATCAACCTGATGTCGTCCCCCGGCGCCGGCAAGACGGCGCTGCTCGAGGCCACCATCGACACCCTCGGCGGACGCCATCGCATCGTCGTCATCGAGGGCGACCTGGAGACCGAGAACGACGCCGCCCGGATTCGCGCCAAGGGCGTGGAGGCCGTGCAGATCGCCACCGGCAGCGCCTGCCATCTCGACGCGCACATGGTCCATGACGCCCTGCACCGCCTCGAGCTGGACGGCGTCGACCTGGTTTTCATCGAGAACGTCGGCAACCTCGTGTGTCCGGCGAGTTTCGACCTCGGCCAGCACCTCAACATCACCCTGTTGTCGGTTACGGAGGGAGACGACAAGCCTGCCAAGTACCCGGTCATGTTCCGGGCGGCCGACCTGATGCTGCTCACCAAGACCGACCTGCTGCAGGTGCTGGACGATTTCGCGCCCGCGAAGGCCGAGCAGGCCCTGCGCCTGGTCGGCTCCGAGGCCCCGGTGCTGCAGCTGTCGCCGCGCAAGGGACTCGGCCTCGAGGCCTGGCTCGGCTGGCTGGACCGCGAGCTGGGGGCGCAGCGCGCGCGGGTCGCCGCGGGCCAGACCCGCCGCCCCGCCATCCAGGCCGAGGGTGCCCGGTTGCACGCCGCGGACCCGGCAGGCGGCAGTCATGGGCACGGGCACGAACATGCGCATGAGCACCGGCATGCCGACGGCACGGTCCACAGCCACGCGCACGCTCATGGTCATGAGCACGAGCACGTACACAAACATTCCGGGGGCGACTTGAAATGAGCGCCACGGCCCGGGAATGGCTCGAGCGCATCCGCGCCCTGCCGCTGCCCGAGCGCGTGCGCGTCATGAACGTCTGCGGCGGGCATGAGCGCTCGATCTCCATGGCCGGCCTGCGGGGCGCCCTGCCGCCGCAGGTGGAGCTGATCCCCGGGCCCGGCTGCCCCGTTTGTGTCTGCCCCGAGGAAGACGTCTTCCACGCCATGCAGATCGCCCTGCATGACCCCGAGGTGATCGTGGTCAGCTTCGGCGACATGCTCCGCGTCCCGGTCAACCTGCCGCTCAAGGAGACCCGCAGCCTGGAGCAGGCCAAGGCCGCCGGCGGTGACGTTCGCCCCGTGGCCTCGCCCATGGAAGCGGTCGAGATCGCGCAGGCCAACCCCGCCAAGCGGGTGGTGTTCTTTGCCGCCGGTTTCGAGACCACCACCGCCCCGGTCGCCGCGATGCTGGCCGGCGATCCGCCGGAGAACCTGCAAGTGCTGCTGGCCGGCCGGCGCACCTGGCCGGCGGTCGCCATGCTGCTGGGTGCGGAGGATCGCGGCTTCGACGCCCTGATCGCACCCGGCCATGTCGCCACCGTGATGGGCCCGGAGGAATGGGAGTTCGTCGTGGACGAGCACCGCCTGCCGGCCGCCGTGGCGGGCTTCCATCCGGAGAGTCTGCTCGCGGCCACCTACTCGGTATTGCGGCAGCTGGTCGAGGGCAAATGCTTTCTCGACAACTGCTATGCGGAGGTGGCTCGCCCGGGCGGCAATCCGACCGCGCGCCGCTTCCTCGACGAGACCATGGAAGTGGTGGATGCGGCCTGGCGGGGCATCGGGACCATCCCGGACTCCGGCTACGGCCTGCAGGGTCACCTGGCGGCGCGCGACGCGCGGCAGCATTTCCCCGACTACGGCGCCCACGACCGCAAGCGCGCGGGGCTGATGCCCAAGGGCTGCGACTGCGCCCGGGTAGTGCTGGGCAAGATCTACCCTAACCAGTGCCGCATCTACGGCTCCGCCTGTACCCCCCGCACGCCGGTCGGCCCCTGCATGGTGTCCGACGAGGGCGCCTGCCGCATCTGGTGGTCGAACGGGATCCGGACCCGGGAGGTGGCCTGAGCGCCGGCCGCCGACTCTGGATCACGGGCCAGGTCCAGGGAGTCGGCTTTCGTCCCTTCCTGTTTCGTCTCGCCGCCCGCCACCGGCTGACGGGCTGGGCGCGCAACACCGTGGGAGAAGTCGAGGTCCTGGTCTGCGGGACGCCCGAGGCCGTGGCTGACTTTGCCCGGGACGTGGTGACGGAGGCGCCGGCCATCGCCGCCCCACGCCTCCGCCGCAGCGAGGACTGGAGCGGCCCGGCACCGGCAGCCTTCGGCATCCTGCCCAGCGAGGCCGGGGCCGCGCCGCGCATCTTCGTGCCGCCGGACTACTTCACCTGCAGCGACTGCCTCGAGGAACTGCAGGACCCCAATGATCGTCGCTTCGGCTATCCCTTCATCAACTGCACCCAGTGCGGGCCCCGCTACACGATCATCCGCGCCCTGCCCTACGACCGGCCCAACACCTCGATGGCGGGCTTCCCGCTCTGCGCCGAATGCCGGGCGGAATACGAGGACCCCGCGGATCGGCGGTTTCACGCCGAGCCTGTCGCCTGTCCCCGCTGCGGCCCGAGCCTGAGCTGGTCCGGCCCCAAGGTCGGCATGCCGCTGGCGGGACCGGATGCCCTCGCGGCCTGCATCTCCGCCCTGGAGGCCGGGCGGCTGGTGGCCGTCAAGGGCATCGGCGGCTACCACCTCGTCTGCGACGCGGCCAGTGAACCGGCAATCGCCCGGTTGCGGCGCCTGAAACCGCGCCCGACGAAGCCGCTCGCAGTGATGTTCCCGCTGGCGGGTACCGACGGCCTGGACCGCGTGCGTGAGGCTGCCGACCCGACCCCGGCCGAGGCCGAGCTCCTCCTGTCGCCACAGCGGCCCATCGTGCTGGTCGCGCGCCGGCCGGGAGCGCTGCCGGAATCGCTGGCGCCCGGGCTGAAGGAGCTCGGCGTGATGCTGCCCTACAGCCCGTTGCATGCCCTGCTGCTGGCTGCACTGGGGCGCCCGGTCGTGGCGACCTCGGCCAACATCAGCGGCGAGCCGGTCCTCACCGACGGCGCCGAGGTCGAGTCCCGTCTCGCGCACCTGGTCGAAGGTTGCCTGCATCATGACCGGCCGATCGTCCGGCCGGCAGACGACCCGGTGTGGCGTCGCAATGCCGGCGCCGTCCGCCCGCTCAGGCTCGGGCGGGGCTGCGCGCCCGCGGAGATCGACCTGGCCGAGCCAATGCCCCGGCCGATCCTCGCGGTCGGGGCCCACATGAAGAACACGATCGCGCTGGCCTGGGAGGACCGTTGCGTGGTCTCGCCGCACATCGGCGACATGGGCTCGGAGCGCAGCATGGAGGTGTTCGAGCAGGTCGCGGTCGACTTGCAGGCCCTCTACGGCGTCACGGCCGAGGCCCTCGCCTGCGACGCCCATCCGGGCTATGCCACCGCGCGCTGGGCAGGCCGCCAGGGCCTCCCGGTGACCTCTGTGCTGCATCACCATGCCCATGCATCCGCGCTGGCGGCCGAACTGGCTGTCGACGGCCCGCTGCTGATTTTCACCTGGGACGGCGTCGGCTACGGCGGCGATGGCTCGCTGTGGGGCGGCGAGGCGTTTCTTGGCCGGCCGGGCGCCTGGCGGCGCGTGGCGAGCTTCCGCCCATTCCGCCTGCCCGGCGGCGAGCGGGCCGGCCGCGAGCCCTGGCGCAGCGCCGCCGCGCTGTGCTGGGAGGCCGACTTCCCCTGGCACGCCTGCCCGGACCGGGACGGCCTCGTCCGGACGGCCTGGACACGCGGCCTGAACACGCCGCAGACCACCGCCGTCGGGCGCCTGTTCGATGCCGCGGCGGCACTGAGCGGCCTGTGCCTGCAGGCAAGTTACGAGGGCGAAGGGCCGATGCGCTTCGAGGCCGCGGCCGACGGCGCCCCGGCGCCCGACGCCGCGGCCCTGCCGCTGTCCGTGGACACCGATGGCCTGCTGCGCGCCGACTGGGCGCCCCTGCTGGCGTCGCTGCGGGACGAAACCGCCCCTCTCGCGCAGCGCGCCGCCAACTTCCACGAGACCCTGGCGCTGACGGCCATGGCCATCTGCCGGGCGGTCGGCGAAGAGCACCAGATTGCCGCCGTGGGGGCGACCGGGGGCGTCATGCAGAACCGGCTGCTCGCGGGACGCATGCGCGCCCGCTTCCAGGACGCGGGACTGAGGCTTGCGCTGCCGCAGCGCCTCCCGGCCAATGACGCCGCCATCGCCTTCGGCCAGGTCATCGAAGCCGCCGCAAGAAAGGCCGCGGAGGAGTAGAATGCGAGCCCGACCCTCCCCCCTCTCCAAGGAGACCGCGCATGGCGCTTGACGAGGCACGCATTGGCCTGGCTCACGGGAACGGCGGGCGCTTCATGCGCGAGCTGATCCAGGAGGTCTTTGCGCGCCACCTCGGCGGCGGCGTGCTCGACACCGATCTGGACGCCTGCCCGCTGCCGGCGCTGCCCGACGGCGAGGTGGTCTTCACCACCGACGGGTTCACGGTCCAGCCCCTCGAGTTTCCGGGTGGCGACATCGGCTCACTGGCGGTGCACGGGACCACCAACGACCTCGCCGTCGCCGGCGCGACGCCCCTCTACTTGTCCCTGAACGTGTTCATCGAGGAAGGCCTCGAAGTCGAGCTCCTGGACCGCGTGATCGGCAGCCTGGCCCGGGCCGCCCGCGACGCCGGCGTGCAGGTCGCCGCGGGAGACACCAAGGTGCTGCGCCGTGGTGAAGGTGGCGGTCTGTACCTGGCGACCACCGGCATCGGCGTGCGCCCCAGGAACGTCGCACTGAGCATGGACCGGATCCGGCCCGGCGACCGCCTCCTGGTGAGCGGCTCCGTCGGCGATCACGGCATTGCCGTCATGCTGGCGCGCGAGCAGTTCGGCCTGCGCGGCGATCTGGCCTCGGATGCTGCCAGTGTCCTGCCGTTCACGCGCGCCCTGCTGGATTTCGAC
>JASFEC010000089.1:0-8528 GCA_050125045.1 Gammaproteobacteria bacterium
GACGAGGATGCGGCCCCGGGCTACACCGGCTTCCGCATCGCGTCCCCCGAGGAGGGGGAGACGCTCTGGAACATCGGTGCGCAGCTGCCGGTACGCCTGGAGCTCGAGCCCGCGCTCGCGCCCGCCCACCGGATCCGGGTCTACCTCGACGGCGAGCTGCGCGAGGCGGGGCTGCGCGTCACGCAGACCACGCTGTCCGAGGTGTATCGCGGGGAACACCGGCTGCGCGCCACGGTGGTGGACGACCAGGGCCAGGAGCTTGCCTCGACTGCGCCCATCACTTTCTACGTACAACAGGCGTCGCTGCAGAATCCGAACCGCGCCCGGTGAAACGGGCAGACGGTGACCACTGAACCACGGTCCTCGTACCCGCCCGGCGAGCATCTCGAGAACCTGAACACGGGCGTGATCGTGCTGGCGGACGATTATTCCGTGCGCTATGCCAATCCTGCCGCGGAACAGCTGCTCAGCATCAGTCGCCAGCAGCTGTGCGGCCGCGGGCTGACCGACGTGGTCCCGGCCCTCAGGGTCCTGCAGCCGCTGCTGGAGCGGGTCCGGGACACCGGGCGCGCGCTGTCGCGCCGCGAGCTCGTCTTTGCGGGCGCGCCGATGGCGGACGATCGCGACCTCGCCCTGGACTGTGCCCTGTGCGCGGTCGAGGATGCGGACGGCCGGCGTGAGCTCCTGCTGGAGCTGGCGGACGCGAGCCGCAGGTTGCAGATCGACCGCGACAAGGCGCTGCTCGCGCAGCTGGAGGCGAGCCGGCGCATGGTCAGGCAGCTGGCCCACGAGCTGCGCAACCCGCTCGGCGGGATCCGCGGTGCGGCGCAGCTGCTCGAGCGGCAGCTCGATTCGCCGGCGCAGAAGGACTACACCGCTCTGATCATGCGCGAGGCCGATCGCCTGGCCGACCTTGCCGGGGCGCTGCTGGGGCCTGCCCGTGCGCCCCGCCTGGCGCCGTGTAACATCCACGAGCTCCTGGAGCACGTGAGGTCGCTGATAATCGCGGAAGGCGTCCCGGGCGTGGAGCTGGAACGCGACTATGACCCGAGCCTGCCGCAGCTTCAGCTGGATGCGGACCTCGTGGTTCAGGCGATGCTGAACCTGGCGCGGAACGCGCTGAATGCCGTGGGTGAGCAGGGCCGGATCGTGTTCCGGACCCGGGTGCTCACGGCGGATGCCGTGGCGCGGTCCCATGGTCGGCCGGTTGCGAGCATCGAGATCGAGGACAACGGCCCCGGCGTGCCGGAGGCCCTGCGCGAGACACTGTTCTACCCCCTCGTCACCGGGCGGCCGGGTGGCAGCGGGCTGGGCCTGGCGGTGGCCCAGGACCTGGTCAGCCGCAATGCGGGCCTGATCGAGTTCTCCAGCCGGCAGGGCCGGACGGTGTTCCGGATGGTATTTCCGATCGGGGAGGAGAAAGGGTGAACCAGGAGCCAGTCGAGGTCTGGATCGTCGACGACGACGCGGGGATTCGCTGGGTCCTGGAGCGCGCCATGGACCAGGCCGGCATGGCCTGCCGGGGGTTCGACAGCGCGCCGCCCGCGCTCGAGGCGCTGAAGAACGGACGCCCGCGCGTGCTCGTGACCGACATCCGGATGCCGGGGCCCGACGGCCTCGACCTGCTGGCCCGGCTCCAGGCCGAGTGGCCAGACCTGCCGGTCATCGTAATTACGGCCCACGCCGATCTCGACAGCGCAGTCGCGGCCTACCAGGGCGGCGCCTTCGAGTATCTCCCGAAGCCCTTCGACATCGACCAGGCGGTCGAGCTGGTGCGGCGTGCGGCGGCGGATCGCACCGGAGGGGCAGCCGCCACCCCGGTGCCGGAGCTCCCCACCCTGATCGGCCAAGCGCCTGCCATGCAGGACGTCTTCCGCGCCATCGGGCGGCTGTCCGGCTCCAGCATGACCGTGTTGATCACCGGCGAGTCCGGCACCGGCAAGGAACTCGTGGCCCGGGCCCTGCACCAGCACAGCCCTCGCGCCGCCCGCTCCTTCGTCGCCCTGAACACGGCCGCGATTCCCAGCGAGCTGCTGGAGTCGGAGCTGTTCGGCCACGAGAAAGGCGCCTTCACCGGCGCGGAGAGCCGCCGCGCCGGCCGCTTCGAGCAGGCGGACGGCGGGACCTTGTTTCTGGACGAGATCGGCGACATGTCGGCGGCGCTCCAGACCCGCCTGCTCCGGGTCCTGGCCGAGGGCGAGTTCTATCGTGTCGGCGGCCAGGTGCCGGTGCGGGTGGACGTGCGGGTAATCGCGGCGACCAACCAGGACCTCGCCCGCGGCGTCGCCGAGGGGCGGTTCCGCGAGGACCTGTTCCATCGTTTAAACGTAATGCGCATCCGGATTCCGCCATTGCGCGACAGGGGGGAAGACGTCCCGCTGTTGCTCGAGCACTACTTGCGCAAAGCCGCCGACGAGCTGGCGGTGCCGCCGAAGACGCTGGCACCGGAAGTCCTCGAGCGGCTCACGCGTTTCGACTGGCCCGGCAACGTCCGCCAGCTGGTGAATATCTGCCGGCGCCTGACGGTCGTGGCGCCGGGACGCGAGATCCGGCTCTCCGACCTGCCGCCGGAAGTCGGCGGGGCGGAGGCCGCCCGGCGAGAGGGCAGCTGGCCCGAGGTGCTCGCGCGCTGGGCCGAGCTGCGCCTCGACGCCGGCGGGGAGCCCTTGCTCGAGGAGGCCCAGCCCGAATTCGAGCGCACGCTCATCCGGGTAGCGATGAAGCGCTCGGGCGGTCACCGCCAGGAAGCGGCGCGGCTGCTGGGATGGGGCCGGAATACGCTGTCGCGGAAGATTCGCGAGCTGGGGCTGGACGATCTCTAGCCGGCGGCGCGGTCCGCCACGGGCGGCGCGCCGGGCAGCTCGAGGGTGCCGATCAGCTCGCTCACCGAGCCGAAGCCGTGCCGCGCCAGGTAGTCGCGGATGCCTTCGTTGATCTTGCGGCACACCAGGGGATCGTAGAACAGCGCCGTGCCCACGCCGACCGCCGCCGCGCCCGCGATGATGAATTCCAGCGCATCGCCGGCCGAAACGATGCCGCCCTGCCCGATGATCGGGACGCCGTGCCGGCGTGCCACCTGGTGGACCTGGTGCACCTTCAACAAGGCGATCGGCTTGATCGCCGGCCCGGACAAGCCGCCCTGGACGTTGCCGATCACGGGGCGGCGGTGCTCGGCGTCGATCGCCATGCCCATCACCGTGTTGATCACGGCGAAGGCGTCGGTGCCGGCCTCGATGCACTGCCGGGCGTTCTCCTGGATGTCGGTCTGGTTGGGCGACAGCTTGGTGATCAGCGGCTTTGAGGTCACGCGCCGGCAGGCCTCGACCACGCGCGCGGACATCTCGGGATAATTGCCGAAAGCGACGCCACCCTCCTTCACGTTCGGGCAGGAGATATTGATCTCGATGGCGTCGATCGGGGAGTCGTCGAACAGTCGCGTGACCTGGACATACTCCTCGATCGTGGAGCCGCTGACGTTGGCGATGAAACGGGTCTCGCCGAAATCCAGCGTCGGCAGGATATCCTCGACCACCTGGCTGGCGCCCGGGTTCTGCAGGCCGATGGCGTTGAGCATCCCCTGCGGCGTTTCGTAGACGCGGTGCGGAGGGTTGCCGAGGCGGGGGTTGCCGGTGGTGCCCTTGAGGACCACGGCCCCGGTGTCGCGATTGGAGAAGCCGACAACCCGCGTGTACTCTTCGCCGAAGCCGACGCAGCCCGACAGCAGCACGATCGGCGAAGCGAACTGCAGCCCGCAGAACTCCAGGGCCAGAGAATCCTTTTCAGTCGTCGTCGCCGTCATGCCCGCTCCCGTCCGCTGATATGTTCCACGTGATCCTCTGGCAGCCCGAGATCCCGCCGAACACGGGCAATATCATACGCCTGTGCGCCAATACGGGCGTCACCCTTTCCCTCGTCCACCCCCTGGGGTTTTCCCTCGACGAGCCGCGCCTGCGCCGCGCGGGCCTCGACTACCATGAGTTTGCGCGCGTGCGTGACTACCCGGACCTCGACAGTTGTCTCGAGGCGCTGGGCCGGCCCCGGACCTGGGCCTTCTCCGCCCGGGCCGCGCGCCATTTCGGCGAGGTCGAGTTCACGCCCGGGGAAGCCCTCTTGTTCGGTCCAGAGACCCGCGGCCTGTCCGCCGAGGTGCTGGCTGCGTTCCCGGCCGAGCAGCGCCTGCGGCTGCCCATGCTGGCGGGCAACCGCAGCCTCAATCTCTCCAATGCGGTCGCGGTCGCGGTCTACGAGGCCTGGCGCCAGCAGGGCTACGCCGGGGCGTCACGCTGAAGCCGCCCCGCAGGGGCACTCAGGAACCGGGTCCGAACTCGGGCTTGAGCTCGCGCTTCATGAGCGTCGCCACGGCCTCGCGGGGCTCGGCGCCCTCGTAGAGGATGCGGTAGATCTGCTCGCAGATCGGCATTTCGATGCCCTGTTGCCGGGCGACGCGATGCACGGCCTCGGCGGCGAGCACGCCCTCGACCACCTGCTGGATCTCCGCTTCGGCTTCCTTGACGGTCTTGCCGGCTGCCAGCGCCAGGCCCATGCGGCGGTTACGGGACTGGTCGTCGGTGCAGGTCAGCACGAGGTCGCCCATGCCGGCCAGGCCCATGAACGTGGGGGGCTGGGCGCCCAGCGCAATGCCCAGCCGGGTCATCTCCACCAGGCCTCGGGTGATCAGCGCCACACGCGTGTTCGCGCCGAAACCGAGCCCGTCGCAAATGCCCGCGCCGATGGCAAGCACGTTCTTCACTGCGCCGCCCACTTCCACACCGACGATATCGCTGGACATGTAGGCCCGGAACGACTCGCCGGACAGGCATTCCGCCAGCTGGCGGGCGTAATCAGGGTCGGTGGCCGCCACGGTCATGGCGGTGGGCAGGCCCATCCCGACCTCCCGGGCGAAGGTCGGGCCGGACAGGACCGCCATGGCCCGGCCGCTGCCGAGCACCTCGCGCGCCACCTGGTGCGGCAGCTTGCCGGTCTCCAGCTCGAAACCCTTGGTGGCCCAGGCCAGCCGTGCATGAGGCTGCAACAACGGCTTGATCGACGTCAGCACCTTGCGCAGGGCATGGCTCGGCACCGCCACCACCACGATCGGTGCCGCGGCGAGCACGTCGGCCAGGTCGCCAGCTGCATGCAGGTTGTCCGGAAAGTGCGCGCCGGGCAGGTAGCGAGCGTTGACCCGGTCGCGCTCCAACCGCTCCGGGTCGTCTTCGGCCCGGCCCCAGAGCAAGGTCGGCCGGCCCGCGCGGGCGAACTGGATGGCCAGCGCCGTGCCCCAGGAGCCGGCGCCGATGACCGCGATGGTCTCCGCCCTGTCGGCCTCGCTCACGGTGGCCTTACTGACTCGCCTCGGGCGCAGCGCCCGGGGACTCGGCTGCTGCCGCCTGCTCGGCCTGCTGGCGCCGCTGGGCCTCGGCGGCGATCGCCTCGAAGTTCATCGGCTGCAGCTGCAGGGCGGGGAAGCCGCCCTTGCTGGTCAGGTCCGCGATCACCTCGCGGGCGTAGGGGTAAAGCTGTTGCGGGCAGAAGGTCACCAGTGCGCGCTGCAGGTCCGCCGGGGACAGGCCGCGGAGCACGAACAGGCCGCCCTGTTCCACTTCCGCCAGGAAGGCTGTCTTGTCGCCCTGCTTCGCTTCAGCGGTCAGGTGCAGCACGCACTCGTAGACGCCGTCGCCCATGTCGTTCGTCTTGCTGGCGATGTTCAGCGACACGTTGGGACCCCACTCGCCGCTGAAGACGGCGGGGCTGTTGGGCGCCTCGAAGGAGCTGTCCTTCAGGTAGACGCGCTGCAATGCGATGGTGACCGGGTTCGTGTCGAGTCCGTCGGGTTTCTGCTCGGCCATGGTGGCTCCTTGGATTGATCTCTTTTGAGCGTTGGGTGCGGCGTGGCGATGTGCCGCGATTAGCGGGCGGCGGCCTCGGCGCCGCGGAGCAGGTCATCCAGCTCCCCGGCCGCGTCGAGCGCCTGGAGGTCGTCATAACCGCCGACGTGCCGGTCGCCGATGAAAATCTGCGGCACGGTGTGCCGGCCGCTGCGCTGTTGCATCTCGTCGCGGGCCGCGAGGCTGGTGTCGACGTTGATGATCTCCGGGTTCACGCCTTTGCCGTCCAGCAGGAGCAGCGCACGCGTGCACCAGCCGCAGTAGCGGGAGATATAGACCACCACGCGGGGCGCGCTCATGCCGAGTCCTTCTTGCGGGGCTTGCGCCCGGAAAACACGGGCAGGTTGTCCGCGCGCCAGGCCGTCAGGCCGCCGCGCAGGGTGTGGATGCCGCCAAGACCCTTGGACTTGAGGGTCTCCGCAACCTTGATCGCAGCACCGCCGCTGTCGCAGTACAGCAGCATGCCGCGCTCCTGCAGCTTCCCGAGCGCGGGCAAGTGCTGCTCGAGGTCGCCGGCCGGGATGTTGCGCGCATCCAGGATATGAGCCTTCTCGAACTGGGCCGAGGCGCGCACGTCGATCGGCTGGGCGCCGGCATTGATCAGCGCCACGGCCTGCGGCGGCGAGACGTCCGTGCCCTTGCGCCGCGCCACGCGCAGTTCGTAGCCGAACACGACCGCAAACATGAGCAGCAGCCCGCCGAACAGCAGCGGGTGAGCGACGGCGTACTCGAGGATGGCTTCCATGAAGGTGGTCTCTCCTGGCGCGAGCCCGCGATTATACCCGCTTGCCGGCCGGGGCTTGCCGCCCGGCCGCCATCCCCTACACTCGGCTCACCGTGAACACCTTCGCCGCCCGCTGCCTGTTGATCTGCCTCGGCTTGGTGGTCGCCGCCGGCGTCGGCCAGGGCGCCGCCGACAATGCCGAGGCGGAACGCCGGCTGGAGGCCCTCCGGGACCGCATCGCGGTGATCGAGCGCGAGCAGCGGGAGGCTGCGGAGGAGCGCGACAGCGAGGCGAAAGCCCTGCGGCAGGCCGAGGAGAAGGTGGCGGAGCGGGCGCAGGACCTCGAGGCAACCCGCCGGGAGCGTCGCGCGGTGGTGGTGCGCCGGGACGAGCTGGCCGGACGTCGCAGCAAGCTTGCCGCCGCCCTGGAGGACGACATCGAGGCGCTGGGACGGGAGCTCCGTGCCGCCTGGCTCGCCGGCCGGGAACCGCGCCTGAAGCTGGTGCTGAGCCAGCGCGATCCGGCCCGCCTCGGCCGGATGCTGGCCTGGTATCGTTACGTCGCGGCCGACCGAAGCGTCCGGATCGGCAGCTTGCGCGAGGGTCTCGCCGAGCTGGCCGAGGTGACCGAGGAGCTGGCAGCGGAGCAGGCGCGGCTGCTGGCTGCGGAGCGGCGGCAGGAGCGTGCCCTCGCGGAGCTCGAGCAGGCCCGCGCCGCTCGCGCGGACCGGGTGGCTGCGCTCAACGCCGATCTAGCCCGGCGCGAGCAGGAGAGCGCTCGCCTGCGCGAGGAGGCGGCCGCGCTCGAGCAACTGCTGGAAGAGCTTCGCGCCGCGGTCGCCGATCTCCCCGTTCCGGACGCGGAGCCCTTTCCACAGCAGCAGGGGCGCCTGGACTGGCCGGTCGAGGGTGAGCTGCTGCGGGCCTTCGGCAGCCGCCGCGGAGACGGCCCGCCGTCGAAGGGCATTGTGATTGGTGCCGAGCGCGGCAGCGAGGTGCGGGCCGTCTGGTCCGGGCGCGTGGCTTATGCGGACTGGCTGCCGGGCCTCGGGCTGCTGCTGGTGCTGGAGCACGGCGACGGTTTCATGAGTCTTTATGGCCATAACGAGGCGCTGTTCAGCGCGGTAGGCGACTGGGTCGGCGCCGGGCAGGTGATCGCGCGGGTCGGCGACAGCGGCGGCCGCGACCAGGCCGGACTGTACTTCGAGGTCCGCAACGGCATGCAGCCGGAGAATCCGCAGGGCTGGCTGCGACGGCCGTAGGGGAGGCAGGAGAGCCCCGCCCCGGCCGGCTTTTCTGCTATGTTCTGCCGCTGGATTCGCCCGGGTTGGCCTATGAAGCCGTTGCTCCTGCGTGCCCTGCTTGCCGTCTGGCTCGGCGCCGTGCTGGGGATCTCGATCTCCCTGGCCCTCGGCATGGTCGCGCGTGACCCTGCGCCGCCGCCGGCCGTGGCTGCGACCGAGAGCCGCCTGCTGGCGGAAGTGCTGGCCCGGGTGCAAAGCGACTACGTCGACCAAGTCGACCAGGAGGAACTCGTGGATGCCGCGGTCCGCGGCATCATGACCGGGCTCGATCCCCACTCCGCGCTGCTGGAGCCCAGCGAATACCGCGACGTGCGCATCAGCACCAGCGGGCGCTACACCGGCGTCGGCATGGAGATCGGGCTGGAGAGCGAGAGGGTCGTCGTAGTGGCTCCGGTGGAGGGCGGGCCGGCCGCCGCCGCGGGGATCCGCCCGGGCGACGTGATCTTTTCCATCGACGGTCTCGGTGTGGGTCCCGCGAATCTCGCCGACACCAGTGCCCGGCTGCGGGGCGAGCCCGGCAGCCGGGTCTCGCTCGGCATCCGCCGCCCCGGCGAGCCGCAGGCTTTGACCCTCGTGCTGACGCGCAGCGAGATCGAGCTCGACAGCGTGCGCGGG
>JASFEC010000090.1:0-8503 GCA_050125045.1 Gammaproteobacteria bacterium
GTTCACCGTGGCGCGGCAGTTCGACATGGAAGTGCAGCCGCAGCTGATCCTGCTGGAGAAGACGCTGCTCAACGTGGAGGGCCTGGGCCGGGAGCTCTACCCGGACCTCGACCTGTGGGAGACGGCACAGCCCATCCTCGAGGAATGGATGCGGGACCGCGTCAGCGGCCGGGCGATCGTCGAGCGGTTGCGCGAGCAGCTGCCGGAAGTCGGCGAGACCATCCAGGAGCTGCCGCAGGCCGTACACGCCATCCTGCAGCAGGCGGCCAGCGGCAAGCTCCAGGTCGAGGTCAGGCATCCGGGGCTGGAACCGCTGCGAGAGGAACTGGCGCGCGGCCGGCGGCAGCGCTGGCAGGCAGGCACCGGCGGCGCGCTGCTCATTGCCGGCGTGCTGTGGCTGGGACTGGAGACGGCACCGCTGCCCGCCGGCTGGGCGCTGCTCGCCGCAGGCCTCGCCGTGCTGTTCTTCAGTCGACCGGGCAACTCCGCCTGAGGCAGTCGGCCAGCGCCCGGGCCGCCGGCCCGGCGTCTTCCCGGTCCGCGAACACGAGGTAGAGCTCGACGTGCCGGAGCGCGCCCTCGGCCAGCGGCAGTGCCTTGAGCAGCCCCTCAGCCAGCAGCTCGGCGACCCGGTGACGCGGCAACCAGGCGAACCCCATGCCGCGCGCGACCGCGTCGACCGAAGTCGCGAGATGACTCACGGTCCAGCGCTGCTCCGCCCCCAGCCAGCCTGCGTCCTGCGGCTCCCGCAGCCCCGAGTCACGGACCACCAGCTGGCGGTGCTGGCGCAGGTCGCGCTGCGTCAGCGGCCGCCCGAGGGCGTGCAGGGGATGGTCGGGATGGGCCACGGCGACGAACTCGACTTCGGCCAGGGGTTCGCCCAGGAACCCCTGCGGCACCATGGCCGTGACGGCGAGATCGGCCTTGCCCGCAACCAGCTGCTCGTTGGTGCCGGAAAGCACGCTCTCGATCAGCTCGACCCGCGTCGTCCCCGTCAGGCGCGCAAAGGCGTCGAGGCTGGCCAGCAGCCGCTCCTGGGGGAAGATCACCTCGACCGCCAGCCGCACGACGGGCTCCCAGCCTTGGGCCAGCATCCCCGCGGCCCGCTCGATCGCCAGGGCCTCGTCCAGCAGGTAACGGGAGCGCCGCAACAGCTCGCCACCTGCCGGCGTCAGCACGGCCCGGCGGCCCTGCACCTCCAGCAGCGCCACGCCCAGGCCGGCTTCCAGCCGGCGAATGCCGTAGCTGACCGTGGAAACCGACTTGGAGAGCGCCTCGGCCGCGCCGGCGTAACCGTCGTGGTCCACGACGGCCTGCAGCATGCGCCACTGCTCGAGAGTCACCCGGGGTCGCATTTCGATTACCTCGAAAAGAATGCGCGATATTTTGCTATTTATCTTCGATCAAGTCGAACTTAATGTGGCGCCCAACCCCAATCAATCCCTCGGGAGATGCAAATGACTGCCAGACGCGTTCGCCAGGTACTCTCCGGCCAGCCCGCCTCCGACGGCGCCGGGGTGCGGATCCTGCGCATGGTAGGCCGCGGCCAGCACGACATGGACCCCTTCCTCATGCTGGACGAGATCCGCTCCGACCAGCGGGAAGATTTCGTGGCCGGCTTCCCGCCGCATCCTCATCGCGGCATCGAGACTCTGACCGTCATGCTCGACGGCGGCTTCGAGCACCAGGACCACCTCGGCCACCGGGCGGCAATCCGCTCCGGCGGGGCGCAGTGGATGTCGGCCGGCCGCGGCGTGATCCATTCCGAGATGCCGTTGCCGGAGGAGAGCAAGATCCACGGCTTCCAGCTGTGGATCAACCTGCCGGCCGCCGACAAGCTGCAGGAGCCGGACTATGCCCAGGCGGAGGCCGCGGAGCTGCCGGTCCTGGAACTGGAGGCCGGCCAGCTAAGGGTGCTGGCGGGTCGCTACGGCGAGCGAGTGTCGCCGATCGACCACCCGGCGTGCGAGGCCGCGGTGCTGGACCTGCAGCTGCAGCCGGGCGGGCGCTTCGAGTGGACGCCGCCGGGCGGCCACCGGGCCCTGGTGCGACCCTATGCCGGTGTGCTGAACACGGTCGCCGGCACCGCGCGGCTGGATGGACTGGAGAGCGGCCGCATGGCGGTGCTGGACGGCGACGGCCCGATCACGCTGCAGGCCGGCGACCAGCCGGCCGGGGCACTCCTGCTTTCCGGCCGGCCGCTCGGGGAGCCGATCGTGCAGTACGGCCCCTTCGTCATGAATTCCCCCGACCAGATCCGCCAGGCCATCCGCGATTACCAGACGGGCGCGCTCGTGGCGCCCCGCCATTGATCAAGAATCACGAACGAGGAGAGAACCCCATGGACAAACTGAACCCCTGGATCCAGCTGGCCGCGCGCCTGGCGCTCGCCCTGCTCTTCATCATCGCCGGTTTCGGCAAGATCGGCAGCTACGAGGGCGTGGCCGGCTACATGAGCTCGATGGGCGTGCCGGGCGGCCTGCTGCCCCTGGTGATCGCCCTGGAGCTGGGCGGCGGCCTCGCCATCGCGGTCGGTTATCGCACCCGGCTGGTCGCCTTCCTGCTGGCCGGCTTCTCGGTCCTGAGCGGACTGTTGTTCCACAGCCCGCTGGACCCGAACGAGCAGACCCAGTTCCTGAAGAACCTGGCCATTGGCGGCGGCTTCCTGCTGCTGGTGGCCCACGGCGCCGGCCAGTACTCGCTGGACGCGCGCCGGCGCTGAGACCCGGAGATGGCCCGGCAGGCCCTCGCGCCTGCCGGGCGCCCGCCGGCGTCAGGCGCGCAACGCCCCGAGAAAATCAGCCGGCGACTCCCCGCGCTCCAGCGCCTCGACCAGCGCCGAGCCCACGATGACGCCGGGCACCACCCGGCCCAGTTCGCCGACCTGCTCGGCGCTGCGCACGCCGAAACCTGCGCACACCGGCACCGGCGACTGCGCCGCCACGCCGGCCAGGTACGCCTTCAGCCCCTCGCCCGCCGCCTTGGCGCCGCCGGTGATGCCGGTGATGTTCACCGCGTAGAGAAAGCCCCGAGTCGCCCGCGCCGCGGCCGCCACGCGCTCAGGCGGCGTGACCGGGCTGACGAGGTGGATCAGTGCCAGACCGTGCTCCGAGAGTGCCTCGTCCAACGGCTCGCTCTCGTCCAGCGGCAGGTCGGGTACGATGAAGCCCGCCACGCCGGCGGCCACCGCCCGTTCCGCCAGCCGCTCGTAGCCCATGGCCAGCAGCGGGTTGAGATAGCTCATCAGCACGACCGGCGCCGCCGGCTTCGGGTCCATGGCGGCGATCTCGTCCAGGATCCACGACAGGGTGACGCCCTGCTCGATGGCGCCGCGGCTGGCGCGCTGGATGGTCAGGCCGTCGGCCATGGGATCGCTGAAGGGCACACCCACCTCGACCACGTCGGCGGCCTCGGCCACCTCGGCCAGCGTGCGGCGGAAGGCGTCCCTGTCCGGGTAGCCGGCAGTGATGAAGGCGACCAGCCCGGTGCGCCCAGCCTCGCCCGCGGCGCGAATGGCGGCGCTCACCTGCTCGTGCGGCTTCATCGCGCGCCTCCCTTGGGAAACTTCGCCAGCGTCGGCATGTCCTTGTCGCCCCGTCCCGAGAGGCCGAGCAGGATGCGCTTGCCGGGGTTGTCCCGCGCCCAGCGCTTCGCCCCGGCAAAGGCGTGCGCGGTCTCCAGCGCCGGCAGGATGCCCTCCAGCTCGCAGCACTCGTCGAGCGCGTTCAGGGCGTCGACGTCGCCCGCGTACTCGTAGCGCACCCGGCCGATGGTGTGCAGGAACGCGTGCTCCGGGCCCACGCCCGGATAGTCGAGGCCGGCGGAGACGCTGTCGGTCTCGTAGATCTGGCCGTCGTCGTCCGTCAACAGCAACGAGTAGGTGCCGTGCAGCACGCCCGGGCGGCCGAAGCTGATGGTGGCCGCGTTCTCGCCGAGCCCGGCCCCGCGGCCGCCGGCCTCGACGCCCAGGATCTCCACCGAGGGGTCCCCCAGGAAGCCGTGGAACAGCCCGATGGCGTTACTGCCGCCGCCGACGCAAGCCACGACGAGGTCCGGCAGACCCCCGGCGCGCTCGATGACCTGGCTGCGGGCCTCGCGCCCGATCACGGCATGCATCTCGCGCACCAGGTAGGGGTACGGATGCGGCCCCACCACCGAGCCCAGCAGGTAGTACGTGCCCTCGGGGTCGGACACCCAGTCGCGCAACGCCTCGTCGATGGCTGCGCGCAGCGTGCGGTCGCCGCTGGTTACCGGCACCACCTCGGCGCCCAGACGGCGCATCCGGTCGACGTTCAGCGCCTGCCGCTCACAATCGATCTCGCCCATGTAGACCAGGCAGGGCAGGCCGACCCGCGCGCAGGCCGCGGCCGAGGCCACGCCGTGCTGGCCGGCGCCGGTCTCGGCGACCACCCGCTTCGCGCCCAGCATCTTCGCCAGCATCGCCTGGCCGAGGGCATTGTTGATCTTGTGCGCGCCGGTATGCGCCAGGTCCTCGCGCTTCAGCCATACCTCCGCGCCCCAGGCCTCCGACAGCCGGGGCGCAGGAGTCAGTGCAGTCGGGCGTCCCACCCAGTCGCGCAGCTCGGCGCCGAGACAGCCCTGGAATTCCGGGGAATGCAGATGCTCGGCCACGCCGGCCTGCAGCCGGTCCAGCGCCGGCACCAGCGTCTCCGGCACGTAGCGCCCTCCCCAGGGGCCGAAGCGTCCCCGGGTATCAGGCAGCCGTCCGTCCAGCAGCGCCTCCAGCTGGGTCGCGGGATCCTGTTCCTGCCTTGCGGTCATGCTCATCCGTCCTGTCCCTCGCTTTGCTCGGCCCGTCGTACGGCGGCGACGAAATCCTCCACCAGCGACGGGTCCTTCACTCCCGGCGCCGACTCGACTCCACTCGACACGTCCACGCCCCAGGGCCGCACGGCCTGCAGCGCTTCGCGCACGTTGCCCGGATGCAGCCCGCCGGCCAGCACCAGGTGGGTCTGCGCCGCCAGCCGCGCCGCCTGTTCCCAGTCCGCCATCTGCCCGGCCCCGCTGTCCGGGCCCTCGAACAGCAGCAGGTCGGGCAGCATGGGCGGCAGCGGTGCCCCGGAGCGGAACACCGGCAGCGCCTCGGCCCCGCCGAGGTCCGCGCCCGGCAGGTCCACCGCGTCGCTTTGCACCCAGTCAGCCGGGAATTCCGCCAGGACCTGCGCGATCCGCCCCGGCGGGGGGTGCCGGAACACTGCCACGCGCCGCATGCCCGCCGGCAGCGCCGCCGCCAGCTGCCGAGCCTGCGCCGGCGTCACCTCCCGCGGCGACGGGGCGAACACGAAACCCACCGCGTCCGCACCGGCGCGCACCGCGGCCGCCACGCCCTCGGGCGTCGTCAGGCCGCAGATCTTCACGAATGTCTTCATCACGCATGCTCCCTTGCCTGTTCGCGCCCGGCCGCCAGCATGGCGCCCGCCAGCGCACCCGGATCCTCCGCCCGCATCAACGCCGTGCCGACCAGGGCCAGCCGGTAACCCAGGGCGGCGACGGCCGCCGCATCGTCCGCCGTGTGCAGGCCGCTCTCGGCCACGGCCGGCACGCCCGCGGGCAGCTCCGGCGCCAGCCGGGCCAGCCGCTCCGGGTCCACGGCCAGCGTTCTGAGGTCGCGGCTGTTGACCCCGACGAGGACGGGCGCGTCCTGCGCGCCGCGGGCCAGCGGGGCCGCCCGCTCCAGATCAGCCTCGTCGAAGGCTTCCAGCAGAACGAACAGGGCGTGCTCGCGGGCGGCGGCGAGCATTTCCCGCAGGACCCCGTCGTCGAGCATGGCGACGATCAGCAGGACGCCGCCGGCGCCTGCCGCCCTGGCCTCCAGGACCTGCCAAGGGTCCACCAGGAAATCCTTCCGCATCGCCGGGATGCCGGCGCCCCGCAGCGCGCCTGCCGCAGTCGCAAGGTCCTCCAGGCCGCCACCGAACCGGGCCGGCTCCGTCAGCACCGAGACTGCGGCCGCGCCGGCTGCGGCGTAGCTGGCAGCCCGCCCGGCCACGTCGGTGTCTGCGCCGAGAGCGCCCTCGGCGGGCGAGTGCAGCTTGACCTCGGCGATCAGGTCGAAGTCGCCCGGTCGCAGCGGCGCCGGCGGCGGCATGTCCCGGCAGGCGGTGAGCAGCATGGCCTCGCTCCCCGCCGCGCGCGCCTGGCGCACGCGACCGGCCGAGGCATCCGCCATCTGGGCGAGAAAACTCAAGCCGGCGCCTCCGGGCCAGGCAGCCACGCCAACGCTTCCAGCTGGGCGCGCGCCCGGCCGTCATCCACTGCGGCCCGCGCCATCGCGATCGCCTGGGCAGGGCCGTCGGCGCGACCGGTCAGCTCCAGGGCCAGCGCGGCGCTCAGCATCAAGGCGTCCAGGTGCGGCCCTGGCTCCTCGCCCTGCAACGCGGCCCGCAGGCGTGCCGCATTCGCCTCCGCATCCCCGCCCAGCAGGTCGGCGACGCCGCAGCGCGGCAGGCCCCATTCCTCGGGGTCGCGCGTCATCTCCAACACCTCCTCGCCGCGCACCTCGTAGAGCACGAAGGGGCCGACCGGCGTGGCCTCGTCCCAGCCGGGCGAGCCGTGCACCACGTAGGCGCGCTCGAGGCCCTCGAAGCCCGCCAGCGCCTCGGCCATCAGCCGCGCCGCCGTGGGGCTGAAGGCACCCAGCAGCAGGTAATGGGGCGCGGCGGGGTTGGTCAGCGGGCCGAGCAGATTGAACACTGTGCGCACGCCCATCGCCCGGCGCACCGGCGCCACCGCCTTCATCGCCGGGTGGAAATGGGGCGCGAACAGGAAGGTGTAGCCGGTCGCCATGAGGCGGGCCGTGGCCTCGCCGGCGTCGGCCGGCAGTCGCATCCCCAGCGCCTCCAGCACGTCGGCGCTGCCGCTGCGGCTGGAGACGCTGCGATTGCCGTGCTTCACCACGGGAATGCCGCAGGCCGCGGCGAGCAGGGAGGCACCGGTGGAGATGTTCAGGCTGCCGGAGGCGTCGCCGCCGGTGCCCACGATATCCAGCAGCGGGACATCGGCGGGAATCTCGGGCGTGAGCGCCAGCGCGCGCATCGCCCGGGCGAAGCCCCGCACCTCGTTGGCCGTCTCGCCCTTGGCCCGCAGCGCGACCAGCAAGGCGCCCGCCAGGGCCGGTGGCAGGTCCTCGCGGGTCAGCGCCACCATCAGCTCGGCCGCTTCCTGCTCGGAAAGGTTGTTGCCCGCCAGGAGCTTCTCGAGAGTCTCGGTCAGTTCATGAACGCTCATGCTTCCGCCTCCGCCGGCGCCAGGAAATTGCGTAACAGGTCGAGGCCCTGGGGCGTCAGCACGCTTTCCGGGTGGAACTGAACGCCCTCCACCGCGAGCTCACGATGGCGCACGCCCATCACCTCGCCGTCCTCGGTGTGGGCCGTGGCCTCCAGCTCGGCCGGCAGCTCGTCGGCGCCGACGGCCAGCGAATGGTAACGCCCGGCCTCGAAGGGTTGCGGCAGGCCCCGGAAGACACCGCGGCCGTCGTGGTGGACCAGCGAGGTCTTGCCATGCATCAGGGTCTTGGCCGGGATGACGTGACCGCCCCAGGCCTCGACGATGGCCTGGTGGCCGAGACAGACCCCGAGCACGGGGATGCGGCCGGCGAAAGCCCGGATGAGCTCGATGGAGCGGCCGGCGTCCCGCGGCGCGCCCGGCCCCGGCGACACCACCAGGTGGGTGGGCTTCAGCGCGGCGGCGGCACCCGCATCCAGTGCGTCGTTGCGGTACACCAGCACCTCGGCCCCCAGCATGCGCAGGTACTGCACCAGGTTGTAGGTGAACGAGTCGTAGTTGTCGATGACCAGTACGTACATTGTCGAAATGAACGACCCCGAAGCCGGCTTGTCCGCACCTCGGGGTCGTTTCCTTCCGTCCGGGAGACGCTCTCCTATTCCGGCGCGGCCGGCGGCTCCACCGGCTTGTAGAGGCTCAGGTTGATCCGCCGCACTCCGGAGGACAGCCCGCTCTTCACCGTGAACTCGGCGACCACCGTCTTGGCCAGCTGGTCCTGCAGCGCGGCGGGCAGCTTCTCCTTGAGCTGGTCGCGCACCGCGGCGACCTCCTTGGCGGTCAGTTGCCGCGCCTTCTCGAAGACCTTCTTGTCGGGCTTGGCGCCCGGCTCGGAGGCCTTGTTGCGCTCCAGGGCCTTCTCGAGGTCCAGGTCGTTGTGGACGTTGCGCAACACGGCGGCGAAGTCCACGTCACGCTCGCGGAAGACCACCGTGAACTCGGCGGCCTGGTCCCTGGCGGGCGCCACCTGCTTGTTCTTGGGGAAGCGGTTGGTGGTGATCGGCAGCCCCTCGGCCTCGCAGAAGGCCGCCTTGTAGACGTTCATCTTGCCGTCGTCCACCAGCGGCACCTCGACCTCGCGCTCCTTGCCGGCCACGTCGATCTTGACCTTGGCGATGGTCTTGACCCGGGTCACGGTCAGCTTGCGCTCGGTGCCGGTACGGTTGGGCAGCGTGACCTTGTAGCTCCAGAAGTTGAACTT
>JASFEC010000091.1:0-8495 GCA_050125045.1 Gammaproteobacteria bacterium
CCCCGGCGCCGCAGCCTCAGTCCTCCAGCGAGAACCGGACGTCGGCATGGGCCTGCAGCCGCTCGATCAGCAGGTCGCCGAAGGCGGTGGCCGGCGTCCAGCAGCCGCCGCCCACCGGCAGGTCCTCGAGTGCCAGGCAGATGGCTGCTTCGCCCAGCATCCGTGCAGTGGCGCCGTAGCCCGGGTCCCGTCGCCCCGTGACCTCGCCGACCAGCCGCCGGCCGGGCGCGGTGGGGTGGCGGCCCACCAGCCGGAGCTTGAAGCTCCCGGCCTCCCGCGCCTTCTCGTCCGGGCCCTCGCCGGGCTGAGGGAGCAGCAGGCGGTTCATTACGGCCCGGGACGGACCGACCGAAGCCGCTGCCATGAAGCCGCCCAGCGCTGCCGTGATGGCCGCGGCCCGCGCCAGCCCGGGCAGACCCGGGCCGGTACTCACCGACTCGGTGTAGCGGAACCGTCGGCCCCATGGCCAGCCTAGTAGGGCGTGGGTGCGCCGCACGATCCGGGTATTGACCGAGGCCATGACGAACGGCGCGGTCCAGCAGTCTGCGTCGGCATCCTTCTGCGGCGTGGACTGGTCACGGCCATCCGGTCCCTTGCGCTCGCCGGCCGGGTTGAGGCCGTACGGGTGGCCCATGGCCTTGCGGTCGGCCGGTTCCCGGCGCGCCGCCTCGAGGGCGTTCAGGATGCTCGCGACGGTGCCCCCGCTGAACTGTCCCTTCATGCGCGTCACGAAGAGCTTTACGGAGCTGCAGGGTTGCCCGTAGCGTGCTTCCGCTTCGCGCTGGAGGAAGTAGCAGCCGAGGTCGGAGGGAATGGAATCGAAGCCGCAGGCATGCACCAGCCGGGCGCCGGTCTCGCGGGCGCGCTCCTCGTGCGCGTCGATCATCCTGCGCATCCAGTGGACTTCGCCGGTCAGGTCGCAGTAATGCGTGCCCTGGTCCGCGCAGGCGGCGACGAGCTCCGAGCCGTACAGCGCATAGGGCCCGACGGTGCTGCAGACGGCCCGCGTGCGGCGCGCCAGCTCCGCCAGCGAGCGGGGATCGTGACTATCGCCCAGCACGATCGGGACCGGGCCGGCGCCGAGTTCGTCCAGGATCGCGGTCAGCTTGCCTGCGTTGCGCCCGGCCACGGCCCAACGAAGCGGCAGGCCGTCGCGGGTGCGGCGCACCAGGTGCTCCGCCACGAGGCGCCCCGTGAAGCCGCTGGCGCCCCAGAGAATCAGGTCGAATTCACGCGCTTTCATCAGCTGTTCCAGGTCTCCGGTCGTGCGGGCGGGCGGCGGCTAACGATAACGCAATCTGCGCCCGGCCGGGCGGGTGGCAGGCCTCGGGCGCACGGCGGATAATCACGTTCAGGCCGCCCCACAGGGAGTGAAGAAAATGAAAACGCGCGCTGCCGTCGCTTTTGCCGCCGGGCAACCTCTTTCGATCGAGACCGTCGAACTGGGCGGGCCGCGCGAGGGGGAGGTGCTGGTGGAAGTCCACGCCACCGGCATCTGCCATACGGACGCGTTCACGTTGTCCGGGGAAGACCCCGAGGGCGCTTTCCCGTCCATCCTCGGTCACGAGGGCGCCGGCGTGGTGGTCGATGTCGGCCCCGGCGTCAGGTCGGTCAAGAAGGGCGACCACGTGATTCCGCTCTACACCCCCGAATGCCGGGAATGCGAATTCTGCCTCAACCCCAAGACCAACCTCTGCCAGGCGATCCGAACCACGCAGGGCCAGGGCCTGATGCCCGACGGCACGAGCCGATTTTCGCTGGACGGTAAGCCGCTGCTGCACTACATGGGCTGCTCGACGTTCTCAAACTACACCGTCCTCCCCGAGATCGCCGTGGCGAAGATCCGGCCCGACGCGCCCTTCGACAAGGTCTGCTACATCGGCTGCGGCGTGACCACCGGCATCGGCGCGGTCGTGTTCACGGCGAAGGTCGAGCCCGGGGCCACGGTGGCGGTCTTCGGGCTGGGCGGGATCGGCTTGAACGTGGTGCAGGGCGCCCGCATGGTGGGCGCCGACCGCATCATCGGCGTGGACTTGAACCCGGCCAAGGCGGAGCTGGCGCGCAAGTTCGGCTTGACCGACTTCGTCAACGCCGCCGAGGTCGACGATGTGGTGGGCGAGGTCGTGTCCATGACGGGCGGCGGCGTCGATTACAGCTTCGAGTGCATCGGCAACGTGAAGGTGATGCGCCAGGCCCTGGAGTGCTGCCACAAGGGCTGGGGCACCAGCGTGATCATCGGTGTGGCGGGCGCGGGCCAGGAGATTGCCACCCGCCCGTTCCAGCTGGTGACGGGCCGCAACTGGCGCGGCACCGCTTTCGGCGGCGCGCGTGGCCGGACCGACGTGCCGAAGATCGTCGACTGGTACATGGAGGGCAAGATCAACATCGACGACCTCATCACCCACACCATGCCGCTGGACGAGATCAACACCGCCTTCGACCTCATGCATGAGGGCAAGAGCATCCGTTCCGTGGTGCTGTACTGAGGTTGCCCGCATGACTGCGCCCCAACTGCTGTCCGAGCACCGCTGCTTTGGCGGCACCGTCGGCTACTACCGGCACGCCGCCGCGAGCACCGCCTGCGACATGCGTTTCGCCGTCTACACTCCGCCCGCGGCCGAGCACGGCCCGGTGCCGGTGCTGACCTGGCTCTCCGGCCTGACCTGCACCGAAGAGACCTTCATGATCAAGGCCGGGGCCCAGCGAGCTGCGGCCGAGCTGGGGCTGATGCTGGTCGCCCCCGACTCCAGCCCGCGTGGCGACGGTGTGGCGGACGCCGCCGACGGGTCCTGGGACCTGGGCCAGGGCGCCGGTTTCTACCTCGATGCCACCGCGGCGCCCTGGTCGCGGCACTACCGAATGCACGAGTACGTCACGGCCGAGCTGCCGGGGCTGTTGGCCGAGCACTTCCCGGCCGACATGGACCGCCAGGGTGTCTTCGGCCACTCCATGGGCGGGCACGGGGCGCTGGTGCTGGGCCTGCGCCATCCCGACACCTATGCCTCGATTTCGGCCTTCGCCCCGATCTCCGCCCCCATGCGCTGCCCCTGGGGCCAGAAGGCATTCACGGCCTATCTCGGATCGGACAGCGCGCGCTGGGCCGAGTGGGATGCGACGGAGCTGCTCCTCGCAGGCGGCGGCCGTGACGGGCGGCCGCCGATCCTGGTCGACCAGGGCATGGACGACCAGTTCCTGGCCGAGCAGCTCTATCCCGAGGCCCTGGAGGCGGCCTGCCACAAGGCCGGCCAGGCGCTGGAACTGCGGCGCCACGCCGGCTATGACCACGGCTACTTCTTCATCGCAACCTTCGTCGAGGATCACCTGCGCCACCACGCCGGCATTCTGGGGGCGGGATGAGCGCGGGGGACCGGGAGCGCTGGGAAGCTCGCTACGGGCGCGAGGGGCTGGTGATGGGCGAACTCATCAAGCCGCTGGTGCGCGAGCTCGAGCCGGTCCTGCCGCGGCACGGCCGTGCCCTCGACATTGCGTGCGGCGAGGGCCAGCTGGCGGTCTGGCTGGCCCGGCGGGGCCTTGACGTGACGGCTGTCGACATCGCGCCCTCGGGCCTGGCGAAGCTGCAGCAGCAGGCCGAGGCCGCGGGCGTCGCCGAGCGGGTCCGGGGCATCGAGGCCGACCTCGACCAGGGGCTGCCGCCGCTCGAGCCGGGCTTCGACCTGGTGACCTGCATCGATTTCTACTCGCCCACGGTCATGGCCCAGGCGCGCGAACTGCTGGCCCCCGGCGGCATGCTCCTGGTGCAGGTGGTGCTGGAGCGGACGGAGGCCGAGCAGCGCTGCAAGTCGAGCCGCTTCGCGGATGGGGACGGCGAGGAGAAACCGGAGCGGACGGGGCGCAGCCCCCACCGCGCCACTTCCAACGAGGCACTGGGCTTCGCTGCCGGGATGCGATTACAGTTCTGGCGCGAGGGATCGATGAGCGGGCGGGCGCTGGCACAGTTGCTGGCGCAGCGCGAGCCGGCCGCAAGGCTGCCGTTTCAGGACTGAAGGTCAGCGGGCGAGGGTCAGCGGCTCAGGACGAGCTTGTCGTCGTTCGTGAGCTTGAGCAGGTATTCCTCGGTGCCGTGCACGATCACGACCTCGCGGTCACCGCCGAGGACGACCCTGCTGGGAATCCGCGCGGGACGGGCGGCGAGTCGGCTGACAACGCTGTTGCCGGCGGCCGGCTGCGGCCCGGTTGCTTGTTTTTTCATCGGACGGCCCCTGCAGCCCGGGATTTGGAAGTTCACTTTGACCGTCCGGGGGCGGACCGGCAATCGGGACTTCCCGCAGGCGGGTCGCGTCGCCGCGCCGCTCAGCCCGACGCCGGCACGGCCGCTGCCAGCGTGTCCCACTGGTCTAGCAGGGCGCGATGCAGCGCCAGCTGGCCGCGCGCGCGGGCCATGTTGTGTTCTCCGCGGCCCGGGAACCGGTCCGCATTCCAGCCGAAATACGACTCATTCAGGCTGTCGGCGCAGAATCGGGCGGCGAGCTCGACCTGGATGGTCGCCGTCGCCGGCAGGATCGCGCGTCGCTCGTCCGCCGTCCACCAGCCCGCAGCGGCTTCTGCGTAGCCCTCGACAGCAGCGGCGAAGCGCAGGGCGCAGAACTGCCCGGCGGGCTCGTCCTCGCTGCTGACGCTGCACCATGACCGCAAGGCATCGCCGAGCTCGAACGGCAGGCGCATCGGCCCCAGCGTGTCGAGATCCAGCAGGCACAGGGCTTCGGGGCCGTCCTTTGCGAACACCAGGTTGCTGATCTTGGGATCGCCGTGGACCACGCGCAGGGGCGTCTCGGGTAGCGGCGGCAGCGCCCGGGCGGCGGCGAAGATCTCGTCGGCCAGGATTCTCGCGGGAGCGTGCAGGCGGTGGGCGGAATGGGTTGCGAGGGCTTCGGCGAGGGCCGCCAGGTGGCGGGCCGGCTCGTGCACCGGGGGGCGCCGGTGACGGAACCGGTAGTCCAGGTCGTCCAGCGCGCGATGGAAGCGCGCCAGCAGGTAGCCCGCCCCCGCGGCTTCAGCCGCGACCTCTACTGCGTCCAGCACCCGGCCCGGGATAAAGGTCATGACCCGCCAGCTGCCACCCTCGGCCGGGAGGCAAAGGCGGCCGGCGCGGGTCCGAAGCAATCGGGGCGTAAGCAGGCCGCGGGCCTCGAGGTGGGCCGTCACGGCCTCGATGTCCTCGTTGACCTCCGGGCGGAACATCGGGTTGAGCTGCTGCAACACACGAGGCGTGCCTTCCGGCGTGCAGGCCAGGTAGGTCCGGTTGATCAGGCCGGTCCCGAGCGGACGTACGGTGGTTGGGTCCAGGCCCCAGGCGGCCGGGACCGATAGATCGATGCGGGTCGGCGAATTCACGCGGCCATCGTCCCCGGCCGGCGCGGTGCAGGCAAGTCCCGCGCTCGTTGCGGCGCAACACCGCCTGTCGTAGTCTCGCTCAGGCCATGAATATGCACGTCACTGCGGTCCACAAATTCGGCGGCACCAGCCTCGCCGGCGCGGAGGAATTCCGGCGCGTGGCGGCGATCCTCGGCGGGCTCGAGACGGGGCCGGTCGTTGCAGTGGTTTCTGCGCCTGCGGGCATGACCGACGCCCTGCACACGCTGGTGCATACCGCCGAGAGCGGCGGGGACTGGCCCGCCGGGCTGGCGGCCGTCGCGGAGCGCTGCGCCGGCCTGGCCGGGGAACTGCTGTCCGAGCAGCGGCGGGCCAGTTGGCTGGAAGCCCTCGAGCGCGACTGCAACGACCTGCATGACGTGCTCAAGGCGACCGCGCTGATCGGGCGTGCCCCTTCACAGGTCTATGCGCTGGTGGCCGGCCATGGCGAACTCTGGTCTGCCCGGCTGCTGGCAGCGGTCATGGCCGAGCAGGGCGTGGACGCCGACTGGTTCGACGCCCGCGACGCGCTCATCGTGATCGACAGCGAACTGGGCCCCACCGTGTCGTGGGAGCCCACGCGGGCACACTTCGCCGCGAGCTGGACGGCGCCGCCCGCGATGCGCGTGGTTACGGGCTACATCGCGCGCGACCCCCACGGCGCGCCCACGACCCTTGGTCGCAACGGCAGCGACTTCACCGCCTCGATCTTCGCGGCGCTGCTGGACACCGAGGAAGTCGTGATCTGGACCGACGTCGACGGCGTGATGAGCGGCGACCCGCGCCGCATCCCGGACGTGGCCGTCATTCCCGAGCTGTCCTGGCACGAGGCGATGGAGCTCGCCTACTTCGGGGCCAAAGTTCTGCATCCTCGCACCATGGCGCCCCTGGTCGCGCGGGAGATTCCCGTATGGATCCGCAACACCGCCCGGCCCGAGGCGGTCGGCACGCGCATCGGCGAGGTGGGCGAGGACGGCGGCGTCAAGGGCGTCACCACGATCGAGGGCATGGCGCTGCTGAACCTGGAAGGCGCCGGTCTGATCGGCGTGCCCGGCACGGCCAGCCGGCTGTTCGAGGCGCTGCGCAGCGCCGGCATCTCCGTAGTGCTGATCTCGCAGGGCAGCTCCGAGCATTCCATCTGCTGTGCCGTCCCGCAGATCGACGCGCTGCGGGCCCGCGCCGCGGTGGCCCAGGCCTTCGCCGCGGAAATGCGTGCCGGGCAAGTGGAGGGCGTGGAGCTGGTGCACGACTGCAGCATCCTCGCCGTCGTGGGCGAGGGTATGCGGGGCCTGCCCGGCGTCGCTGCCAAGCTGTTCGGCGCGCTCGGCCGGACCGGCGTCAACGTGCGCGCCATCGCCCAGGGTGCCTCCGAGCGGAACATTTCGGCCGTGATCCCCAGCGAGGACGCCGACCGTGCGCTGCGCGCCGTGCATGCGGCTTTCTACCTGTCTCCGCAGGCCGTCTCCATCGGTGTCGTCGGCCCGGGTGGTGTGGGTGCGCACTTGCTCGACCAGCTGGCCGGCGAGATTCCCCGGCTCGCGGCCGAGTCCCGCCTCGACCTGCGGGTGCGCGCCATTGCCGGATCCAGGCGGATGGTCCTGGCGCCCCGGGCGGTAGCGCTGGAGAACTGGCGGGAGGCGCTGGCCGACGGCCCGGCAACGGACCTGGATGCGCTCACGCGCCACGTTCAGGCCGAGCACCTGCCGCATGCGGTGATCATCGACTGCAGCGGCCAGGCGGCAGTGGCGGCGCGCTACGCGGACTGGCTGGGCCAGGGCATCCACATCATCACGCCGAGCAAGCTCGCGGCTTCCGGGCCGCTGGCGGACTGGCGCCGGCTGCAGGAAGTGCGCCGGGAAGCAGGGGCGCGTTACCTCGGCGAGACCACGGTCGGCGCCGGGTTGCCGATCATCCAGACGCTGCGCGACCTGCGCCAGACGGGCGACGAGATCATCGCCATCGAGGGCATCCTGTCCGGCACCCTGGCGTTCCTGTTCAACGGCTATGACGGCAGCCGGCCGTTCTCGACCATCGTGCGCGAGGCGAACGAGCTCGGCTTCACCGAGCCGGATCCGCGTGACGACCTCTCCGGCAAGGATGTCGCCCGCAAGCTGGTCATCCTGGCGCGCGAGATGGGGCTCGGGATCGAGCTGGAGCAGATCGACGTCGAGAGCCTGGTGCCGGACGAGTTGCAGGACGTCACCATTGACGAGTTCCTGACGGGGCTCGCCGACTGGGACGCCCGGATGCTGGAGCGCCGCGAGACGGCCCGCGCGCGCGGGCAGGTCCTGCGACATGTGGCGCGACTGGACGGGGCGAGCGGCAGGGCTGCCGTGGGTCTCGAGGAGTTCCCGATGGATCACGCCTTCGCGCATGCCCGGCTGACCGACAACATCATCCAGTTCATCACCCGACGCTACCGTGATAACCCGCTCGTGGTGCAGGGCCCCGGCGCCGGACCGGCCGTGACCGCCGCGGGCGTGTTCGCGGACCTGCTGCGCCTGTCGTCCTATCTCGGCGCCGACGTCTGATGCGATACCTGAGCACCCGCGGCATTGCGCCGCCGGTCGGGGCCGGCGCCGCGATGCTGGCCGGCCTGGCGCCGGATGGCGGGCTGTATGTCCCTGAGCGCTTCCCCCTGCTCCGACCGGACGCTTTTGCGCCCGATGCCGAGCTGGCCGCGGCGGCGGCCGCGCTGCTGGCACCGTTCCTCGCGGGTGACCTGCTGGCGGAGCACCTGGACGATATTTGCGCCGACGCGCTGGATTTTCCCGTGCCGCTGGTGGCGGCCGACGGGTTCCGGGTACTGGAGCTGTTCCACGGACCGACAGCGGCCTTCAAGGACGTCGGGGCGCGGTTCCTGGCCGCCTGCCTCGCGCGGCTGCCGGGGCAGCAGGAGCGCACGGTCCTGGTCGCGACGTCGGGGGACACCGGCGGCGCCGTGGCAGCGGCGTTCGACGGCCGGCCCGGGTTCCGTGTCGTGCTGCTATACCCGCGTGGCCGGGTCTCGGCCCGGCAGGAGGCCCAGCTGACCTGCTGGGGCGAGAACGTGCTCAGCCTGCGCGTCGACGGCGACTTCGACGACTGCCAGCGCATGGTGAAGGAAGCCTTCGCCGATCCCGGGC
>JASFEC010000092.1:0-8398 GCA_050125045.1 Gammaproteobacteria bacterium
TCGGCGATGCCGTGCGATCGTGCGCGGAGTAGCTTGGGAGATTCGGCAGTACCCGGAGCACCGGGCCCCCAGGCGAGAAGCACGTCCAGGGTTGGCGGAGGGGGTGGGATGGGCCGCCCCTGCGGGACGGCATCTCCGCCGGCTGGCGAGCTGGAGTGGCGGAGGGGGTGGGATTCGAACCCACGGTACGGAAAACCGTACACTTGATTTCGAGTCAAGCCCGTTCGACCACTCCGGCACCCCTCCGAAGGCGAGGCATTGTCCGTGCAGCGGCAGGGGGTGTCAATCTCGGCGCGACTGTGCTCAACGCGGGCCCGGGGCTGCATGGAACCTGGCCGGCGGGGGGCGGAGCGCTGCCATCGGCCGGGGATCCACAGCCGTATCAGACCCGCCGGACTGGCCTTTCGCAGCGCGCCGCACGACAATCGCGGCCAGAGCGCAGCGCATGCTGCGACGTGACGAGGAGCAGCACCCGATGAGCGAGCGATTCACCGTGTCCCTGGAGGCCGGGCTGGCGCGACAGTTCGACGAGTACATGCGGCGCAAGGGCGCGCGCAACCGCTCGGAGGCCGTGCGCGACCTGATCCGCGACGCGCTGGCGCGAGAGCGCCTGGACAAGGAGCCGGAGGCCGAATGCCTTGGTGTCCTTACCTACGTCTACAACCACCACGAGCGCGAGCTCAGCAAGCGCCTGACCGAGGCGCACCACGCTCACCACGACCTGACCGTCACCACGCTGCACATGCACCTCGACCACGACAACTGCCTGGAGGCGGTGCTCCTCAGGGGCCCGGCCACGGAGGTGGAGTCCTTCGGCGACTCGGTCATGTCGCGGCCCGGCATCCACCACGGGCGGCTGCATCGTATTCCGGTGCCGGGCGGGGACGGCCATGGTCGGGCTCACACGAAGCGGCATTCCCACGCATGAAGATCGCGGCGACGTGCCCGGAAAACCCCTATTGAGGCACGTGGGGAGCGGGTGGTAAGAAGATTTAATAAAATCTCTTACCATGGTATCCCAGATGGTTGCTGCAATCCGGACCCGCGGGCCTGGCGGCGCCGCGACACGACGCGTCGCTGCGGCGGCTGTGCTGAGCCTGTTGCTGCCCCTGGCCGGCCATGCCCATGCCCTGCTGCACGAACGCGTTCCGGGCGAGGCGGTGATCTTGCGACTCTCTTTCCCGGGCGGCGATGCGCCTTTGTTCGAGCCCTACGAGGTCTACGCACCGGGCAGCGAGACGCCGTTCCAGGCCGGCCGCGTGAACGCTCGGGGCGAGCTCAGCTTCCGGCCCGACCGGGCCGGGGAGTGGCAGGTCAAAGTCTTCACGGCCGACGGCCACGGCACGACCATCGACCTGGTCGTGGACGAGCTCGCGAAGGTCGAGAGCGTCACCGCCGCGCCTGATCATGCGCATGGTTATCCCGGCCGCGTCCTCGCCGGCCTCGGCTACCTGCTCGGCTTGTTCGGGTTCTGGAGCTTGTGGCGGGCGCGTCGCGCCCGGCCCGGGGCGGGCTGAGGCATGCATGTCCCGGACGGCCTGATTGCGCCGCAGACGTACTTGCCCGCGCTGGTCCTGGCCGTGCCGCTGTGGGTTATCGCGGCCCGTCGGCTCCGGGCCCGGATGGGTGACGAGATGCTGCCGCGGCTCGCGGTATTCACCGCGCTCGCTTTCCTCCTGTCCACGCTGATGCTACCGCTGCCCGGCGGCACTTCCGGGCATCTGCTCGGCGTTGGCCTGCTGGCGCTGGTGTTCGGGCCCTGGATCGCTTTTCTCGCCTACACGCTGGTGCTGGTGCTGCAGGCCGTGGTGGTGGGCGCCGGTGGCATCACTGCGCTGCCGGTCAACGCGCTGGCGCTGGGGTTCGTCTCCGCCTGGGTGACTTGGGGCGCGCATCGGCTCCTGGCGGGCCTGGGCGAGACTGCGGCAGTAGCGGCCGCCACCTGGCTCGGCGTCATGACGGCAGCGTTCCTGTTGGCGCTGGTGCTGGGACTGCAGCCGCTCATCGCCCAGGGACCGGACGGTACGCCCCTGTTCTTCCCCTTCGGACCGGCCGTTACCCTGCCGGCAGTGCTGGTGCCGCATGCCTTCATTGGCGCCGGGGAGGCTGCGCTGAACCTGCTCGTGTACCGTCACGCGCGCCGTCGCCGCTGGCTGGAGGCTGCCTCATGAGGCATGAGCTGGCGCTCGGCGCCTGGCTTGCCGCAGTGGTGGCGAGCACACTGGTGCACGACCCGGCGGTGCTGGGTACCGCCCTGGTGCTGGCCCTGGCGATCTCGGGAGCCGGCCGGGGCGCCCTGTTATGGCGCGCGGTCCGCCTCGTGCTCCCCGTGCTGGCGGTGCTGTCCGCCGGTTACGTGGTGCTCGGCTGGTGGACGGGCGAGCTTGCGCCCCGTTACCTATTGCTGCTCAACCTGCGCGTCGTCCTGCTGGCGCTGCTGACGGCCTGGGCGGTGCGCGATATCGATCTCGACCGCGCGCTGGCCCGCTGGCCGGTCGCCCGCCGCTGGCTGGCGATCGTGCGCAGCCAGGTGAGCGTCTTTCGTCGTCTTGCCACGGATTACCGGGCCGCCGTGCGGAGTCGCAGCACCGTTCCGCCAACGCTCGGGCAACGCTACCGCGCTGGCGCGGCGCTGGGACTGGCGGCACTGGACAAGGCCATGTACAACTCCGAAGCCCTGACCCAGGGCATGCGATCGCGCGGGGCGCTGGATGACTGAGTCGCTGTACAGCCTGGATCGCGTCACCGTGCAGTACCCGGACGGTCGCGTGGCCCTGGACGAGATCGATCTCGAGATCTGGCGGGGCGAGCGCGTCGTGCTGCTCGGGGCGAACGGCTGCGGCAAGAGCACGCTACTGAAACTCCTCGACGCCCTGGTCATGCCGACGACGGGCGGGATGAGCTTCGAGGGTCGCAGCCTGGACGCGACCGTCCTCAAGGCGCGCGACTTCGCGGCGGGTTTCCGCCAGCGCGTGGCGCTGATGTTCCAGCACCCGGAAGCCATGTTGTTCAACGCCACGGTGGCGGAGGAGATCGGCTTCGGCTTGCGCCATCTCCCGGCTGACACGGCCCGCGAGCGGGTCCGGCACTGGGCGGCCTTCATGCGCCTGGACGGGCACCTGGACGAGCACCCGTCCCAGCTTTCCGGCGGCGAGAAGCAGCGGCTCTGCCTGGCCTGCCTGCTGGCGGTGGAGCCGGAGGTCCTGCTGCTCGACGAGCCCACCGCCAACCTCGATCCGCGCACTGTCGGGTGGCTGATCGACTGGCTGGGCGAGCGCGAAATCACGACGGTCGTGGCCACGCATCACATGGCCCTGGCGCCCGAGCTGGGACATCGCGCAGTAATTCTCTCCGAGCGGCACCGGGTGGCCTTCGACGGCCCCGTGGGCGATGCCCTGGGCGACCTGCCGCTGCTGCTGGCGAACAACCTGGCGCACCAGCACCGGCATCGTCACGGCGACGAGGAGCATGTGCACGTGCACGGCCATCCCGTCTGGGGACGCGGCTAGCTAGCAGATAACTCCGCCCGTGGGCCGCAGCCCGGCGCGTTGCCGGCGGCTCAACCCGGCATGCCAGTGGCCGGCGCGTCTGGATCCTCGATGTGGATGGCGGTCGGCTGGCCGTGCTCGTCGATCGCCACCATGGTCACTTCGGCGCTGGTGACGCGGACTTCCTCGTCGATGGAGCGCGAGCGGGCCAGCACGTCCACGCGCAGGCGGATGGAGCTGCGCCCGATGTGGATGGTCTCGGCCCACAGGCTGACGATGTCGCCCATCTTGACCGGCTTGTGGAACTCGACCTTGTCCATGGCGATGGTGACGAACTTGCGCATCGCCTGGCGACTGGCCTCGACGAAGGCTGCCTGGTCGATCAGCGACAGGATGACGCCGCCGAAGATAGAGCCGAGGGCGTTGGTATCCTTCGGCATCATCATCATCCGGATGGCCGGCTGTTCGCTGGGCGGCTTGATCATGGCGGCTCTCCCTGGCCCTTCGGGCACTGAAGTCAATTCGTCGCCGCACCGCCGAGCGCATCCCACCACGCGCGGCGGCCGGCATGGCTGGCGGCACGGTCGACTGCGAACTCGAGCAGCATCGACCGGCCGGCGGCCAGGCACTCGCGCAGCATGGCCGTCATCTCGGGCCCCGGGTCCAGGCGGGCATACCTGATGCCGAACAGCGCTGCCGCGCGTTCCGGCTCGATCCCCTGGGGCGTCAGCCAGAGCTGCTCGAACTCCGGCAGGCCGGCCTGCCGGAGCTGGCCGAATATGGCGCCGCCGCCGTTGTTGACGACAATGGCGACGACCGGGTGGCTTCGCAGCAGCGCCAGCCCGTTGAGGTCGTGGAACAGGGCGAGGTCGCCGAGGACTGCGCAGGCGCTGCGGCCGCTGCCGGCGGCCAGGCCGGCAGCGGTCGAAACATTGCCGTCGATGCCGCTGACGCCCCGATTGGCGTGGAGTGCCAGGCGCGTTGCCCCGCGCCCGAGGAAGCTGTCGAAATCCCTGACCACCAGCGAGTTGCCGACGAAGACCGGCGTGCCTTCGTCCACGGCCTCCGCCACGGCGCGGACGAGGGCGGCCTCTGCCGGCGGCGCGTCCAGTGCTTCGAGGGCCTGTCGGGCGGCTGCATCCAGCCGGTCCAGCGCGTCCCACTGCGCCGCCTCGAGGCCGGCGCGCTGGACGGCAGCCGTGAGCGCAGCCAGGCTGGCGGCCGGGTCGCCGAGCACCACGCGGGTCGCCGCGCGGCCGGGGTCGGACCAGCCGTTCCCCGGCGCCAGTAGCAGCGTGTCGGCGCAGCGCGCTGCCCATTCCTCGACGTGACGCGACACCGGCGGCTTGCCGACCCGGATCAGCCAGTCCGGCACCGGCGCCGCGGGATGGCGCAGGAAGGCATCCCCGCCTGCGAGCACCCGCGCATGCGGGTCGCCTCCGCCGCGCAGGCCGGACAGCGGGTCGGCGATCACCGGGCAGTCGAGCGCTGCGGCCAGCGCCAGCACCGCATCCACCGCGGGATCCCCGGGCGCCAGCCGGCCGGCGAGGATTGCACCGCGGCGCCCGTTCAACCGGGCGGCCCAGCCGGCGAGCGCGGTCAGGGGCGGGGTGACTTTTCCCGGCAGGGCTACCGAGGCGGGACCCAGCTGCCAGGTTGCGCATGCCTCCGGCGCTGCCGGGACCAGTGGCTCGCGGAAGGCGACGTTGACGTGCACCGGGCCCGGCCGGGGCCAGCGGCAGGCGGCCGCCGCGCGGCGGCCCACGTCGAGGGCGTGCTGGTCGGAGGCGTCCGCGGGCAGCTCGAACAGCGCCCGCGCATGCGCGGCGAACAGCCGGCTCTGGTCTGTCGCCTGGTTAGCGCCGCAGTCCAGCAGCTCGGGTGGCCGATCGGCACTCAGCAGCAGCATGGGCTGCCCGTCCTCGCAGGCCTCGATCGCCGCCGGCAGCCAGTGCGCGGGGGCCGACCCCGAGGTGGCGAGGACGACGGCCGGGTCGCCGGTGACGCGGGCCAGCCCGAGGGCGAAGAAAGCGGCCGAGCGCTCGTCCGCCAGCACGTGCAGGCGCAGGTTCTCGCAACGCGCTGCGGCCAGCGCCAGCGGGGTCGAACGCGAGCCGGGTGAGGCCACCACGTGGAAGAGACCGGCGGCCGCGAGCCCGTCCAGCAGGGCCACCGCGCGGCGCCAGGATGCGCTGCCGCGATCCTCGGGTGGCGATCGCTCAGTCAACGGCCAGCGCCTCGAGCATGGCCTGCAGCTTCCAGCCCGTCTCCTTGAGTTCCTGTTCCGGCCGGGAGCCGGCCACGATCCCGGCGCCCGCGTAGAGGCTGGCATGCAGGCCCTCGACCAGGGCACAGCGCAGCGCCACCCAGACGTCGCCGCCAGCGTCGTCCAGCCAGCCGACGCCTCCCGTATACCAGCCACGCCTGGCCTCGCCGTGCTGTCGCAACCACTTCAGCGCGGCCGCGCGCGGGGCCCCGCCGACGGCGGGGGTCGGGTGCATGCGCTCCAGCAACTCAAACACCCCGACCTCCGGCCGCACGCGCCCATGCACGTGGCTGGCGAGGTGCTGCACGTTGGAGAGCCGCAGCAGCGACGGCGCATGCGAGGCCATCAGCGCGGTGCACAGCGGCTCGAGCGCGGCCAGGATCTCCCGCACCACGACTTCGTGCTCGGCCCGTTCCTTGGGATCCCCGAGCAGCTGTCCGCCCAGCTGCTGATCGGCGTCGTCGCAGGTTGCGCGCGGCGCCGAGCCGGCGAGCGCGTCAGCCACCACCAGGCCGTGCTCCAGCCCGAGAAGCCGCTCCGGGGACGCCCCGACCAGACCCGCTTCCTCCCGCTGCACGGCGTAGACAGCAGCCTCCGGGTAGCGCGCTGCAAGGCGCTCCAGCACCCGGTTGAGCGGGGGTATGTGCGCCAGTTCCAGGCGCACGCTGCGCGTCAGCACCAGCTTCTCGAGCGGTTGCTCGGCGATGGCCGCCAGGGCGGTGCGCACGCGGTCATCCCACCTCGCATCCTCCTCCGGCAGGCCGGCCGGGACGGCCTGCGGGGTGGCGTCGGTCGCCGGCGTCCCCTGCCAGGCGGCGGCGACCAGCCGGCCCGCGGCCTCGGTCCATGCCGCCAGCAGGGTCTCCCGGCCCTCGCCGGGCGCCCCGTTGAAATGCATCAGCGTCGCGGTGCCCCGACGCTCGACGACGGCGCGCGGCACGCTCAACAGGGCATTGGGCAGCTGCTGCCCGGCGGCGTCCGGTCTGAACGCAAAGCCGATAAACGCGGCCCGGGTGAGGGGCGCCCCGTCGAGCCCCACGGCGCGCCAGCCCCGGCGGAGCCGGCGCCAGGCGGCGCCGAGGCGCGTGAAGCGGCCGTCGCCTTGCTCCTCGCGCTCCCAGGCGACGTCGGCACCAGCGCGGAAACAGTGTTCCCCGGGGCGGCCCCACCACACCGCGGGTCCCGTCGCGGGCAGCCCGGGACTGCCGAGGAAGCCCGGCACCGGCAGCGTCAGGCTCAGAAACTCACAGGCAGGCGCGCTCGCGAGCGCCGCGCTGAGCCGCCGGGGCAGCTCATCGAGAAAAGCCGGTTGCGGATGTGACTCGAGCGGAGTGGAATCCACGGTTCGAAAGGGCAGCCAGAACCGCGAAAGTGTAGCATGCGTGCTGGGGCGCCCCGGCCGCCCGCGGCAGCGGGTGGGCCCTGCGGGACCTGGTGGTGGACGGCCTGCCGGGCCCAAGTACAATGTGGCATTTCCGCCCGCAGCCGGTATGCAGATGGACTGGAAGACCTTAGTCGAGCTCGATTTCAAGGACGTGCTGTACCAGCACGCCGAGGGCATTGCCCGCATCTCCATCAACCGTCCCCAAGTGCACAACGCCTTCCGGCCGGAAACCGTGATGGAGTTGCAACGCGCCTTCACCCATGCGCACCACGATCCGTCGATCGGCGTGATCATCCTGACCGGCGAGGGCGGCAAGGCCTTCTGCTCCGGCGGCGACCAGCGCGTGCGTGGCGAGCAGGGCGGCTACAAGGACGAGACCGGCACGCAGCACCTCAACGTCCTCGACCTGCAGATGCAGATCCGGCGCCTGCCGAAGCCGGTCGTCGCGATGGTTGCGGGCTGGGCCATCGGCGGCGGCCACGTGCTCCACCTGGTGTGCGATTTGAGCATCGCCGCGGAGAACGCGCGTTTCGGCCAGACCGGCCCGATCGTAGGGAGCTTCGATGCCGGGCTCGGCGCCAGCCTGCTGGCGCGCACCGTGGGCATGAAGAAGGCCAAGGAGATCTGGTTTCTCTGCCGGCAGTACGACGCGCAGCAGGCGCTCGAGATGGGCCTGGTGAACACGGTCGTGCCGCTGGAGCGCCTGGAGGAGGAAACGGTCGAATGGTGCCGTCGCATGCTCGAGTTGTCGCCGACTGCGTTGCGCATGCTCAAGTGCGCCTTCAATGCCGACACCGACGGCCTGGCCGGCATCCAGGAACTGGCGGGTAATGCCACGGCGCTGTTCTACATGACGGCCGAGGGACGCGAGGGTCGCGACGCCTTCCTCGAGAAGCGCAAGCCGGACTTCAACAAGTTCCCGCGGCGCCCCTGACGCGTGAGCAACGCCACCCCGCGCATGCTGCTGCAGCACTGGCTCGGCGCAAGCCGGCCGCGCACGCTCTGGGTGGCGGTGGTGCCGGTGCTGGTCGGGACGGCGCTGGCCATGCAGGACACCGGCCGGATTGCCTGGGCCGTGTTCGCTGTGACGGTCCTGACGGCACTGCTGATCCAGGTCGGCACCAACCTGCATAACGACGTGGCGGATTACGAGCGCGGCGCGGACGACCCGGGAACGCGCCTCGGGCCCCGCCGCGCGACTGCCGAGGGCTGGCTGAGCCCGGGCGCCGTCAAGCGTGCCGCGGTGACGGCCTTTGCCGC
>JASFEC010000093.1:0-8379 GCA_050125045.1 Gammaproteobacteria bacterium
GGGCTCCCAGGTGGCGCGCGTGGGGTGCTCGTTCAGCGCCGTGACCGGGTGCCAGCTGGCGGCCCGGTCGTCGCTGTAGAACAGCCCGGCCGGGTCGATGCCGGCGTACAGGCGCCCGCCCGGCGCGGCCGTCAGGTACCAGATCGACTTCAGCGCGGTCCGGTGCAGCCCTGCGGCGTGCTTAGGCGCCGCGGGCAGCGATTCCCAGCTGCGGCCGTGGTCTTCGCTGCGGTAGATGTGCGCCCCCCAGATCTTGTGGCTGGCCGCGGCGTAGTAGACGCCGGGCTCTTCCGACGGCGCGCAGCAGTGGATGATCTCGTAGCCGGCGATGTGCGGGCCGTCCAGCGTCCAGCCCTCGCCCCGTGGACGGGCGAGAAACAGGCCTTTCTGGGTGCCGACCAGCAGCATGGGCTCGCTCACGGCGCCGCTCATTTCTCCAGCAGCCGCGGCATCAGGTCGACCAGGTTGCAGGGCCGCGTGCGCTTGTCCAGCTGGGCCTCGATGAGCTCGTCCCAGGCGGTGGCGCAGGCGCCGGAGGAGCCGGGCACGCAGAAGACGTAGGTGCCGTTGGCCACGCCCGCCACGGCGCGCGACTGGATGGTCGAGGTCCGGATCTGTTCCCAGGAGACCATGCGGAAAATCTCGCCGAAGCCGTCCAGCGTCTTGTCGAGCAGCGGCTGCACGGCCTCCGGCGTGCCGTCGCGGCCGGTGACCCCGGTGCCCCCGGTGGTGATCACGGCATGGATATCCGGATCGGCGATCCAGCCCGAGACGACGGCGCGGATCTGGTAGACGTCGTCGCGCACGATGCGCTTCTCGTGGCAGTGGTGGCCGGCCTTCTCCAGGCGGGCCACCAGCAGCTTGCCCGACTTGTCCTCTGCCTCGCCGCGGCTGTCGGAGACGGTGAGCACGGCGATGTTCAGCGGCACGAAGCTGCGTTCGTTCATGGCGGGTTCCGGAAGTGGCTCAGGAATCAGGCATTGTAAGCCACGGCGCCCAGCCGGGAGACGTCGTAGCCGCCCATCTCCTCGGCGCGCTGCTGCAGGCGCGGCCCGCGGGCGAACTCCAGCAGGCGCTGGATCGGCGGCTCGAAGTAATGCCGCCGGCGGAGGGCGAGCTGGAACTGCTCGTGGTGCAGCGGGATGAAGTCGAGGCCATGGCGCCGCGCCGAGGCCTCGATGGCCAGGCCCGCGTCCGCGTGTCCTTCGCGGATTTCCAGCGCGAGATCATCCTCGGTCAGGGCCGGGTGCGGCAGCAAGGCCAGGGCGTCCTGGTTGACGCCCGCCTGCCCCAGCAGCCAGCGGAACAGCGTGTCCGCACCCGCGTCCGGCTGGCGGTGCGCGACGCGCAGGCCGGGGCGGGCGATGTCCGCCAGCACGTGGATGCCGTGGGGGTTGCCGGGCTCCAGCAGCAGGCCCTGGCGGCGGGTGGCCCAGTGGACGACCACCAGGTCGCGCAGGCCGCCGAGCCCCAGCAGGTGCGGCTGGTTGTACTCGCCGGTCTCCGGCGCCAGCACGTGCATGCCGGCGAGCATCGCCCGGCCTTCCAGCAGGCGGCGGGCGCCGTCCATGCTGCCGCGGCAGAGGAAGGCGAGCGCGGCGCCGGACTCCCGCGCGGCCCAGTCGAGCAGGGGATCGTGGCTGCCCGCCAGGACCGGCGGCACGGGGACGCTGCCGCGCTCGTCGCCCTCCAGGTGATTCATCAGCCAGAGGTCGATGGCCTGCCGCGGGAACAGGAGCTTGCCGGTGATCCGGACGCAGGGCATCTCCCCCTGCCGCACCAGGTCGTAGACCTTGCGCTCCTTGAGCCTCAGGTAGGCGGCGACTTCGGCCGTGGTCAGGTAGTCGGGCGCGTGGGCCATGCTGTTTTGTGTTGTTATGCTGCGTAAATTACCGCCACGCGGAATTACGGGCGGTAGATGTATAGATCATGCAGCACAATGCGGGTTCAAATCCAATGCAACTTAATTGGGGGGACTCGCATGAAGTTGCGTCTGCTTATCCTGTCTCTGCTGCTCACCTTCCTTGCGGCGGCGACGCCGGCGCAGGAAGAGGGCAAATACATTGTCCTGGCGTCGACCACCTCGACCGACAACTCCGGCCTGTTCGGCCACATCATCCCGATTTTCCGCGACAAGACCGGCATCGACGTCCGCGTCGTGGCCGTCGGCACGGGCCAGGCTTTCAAGATCGCGCGCAACGGCGACGCCGACAGCCTGCTGGTGCATGACACTGCGGGCGAGGAGAAGATGGTTGCCGAAGGCTACGCCGCCGAGCGCCGCGACGTGATGTACAACGACTTCGTGGTGATCGGCCCGGCCGGCGATCCCGCCGGCATCAAGTCCGCCAAGACCGCGGCCGAAGCCTTCAAGATGATCGCCGACAAGGAAGCGGTCTTCGCCTCGCGCGGCGACGACAGCGGCACCCATCGCGCCGAAAAGCGCATCTGGGAGTCGGCCGGCGGCCTGCCGAAGGCCAGCTGGTACCGCGAGCTCGGCAGCGGCATGGGCGCGACGCTGAACTCCGCCGCGGCGATGGACGCCTACGTGCTGGCCGACCGCGGCACCTGGATCAGCTTCGCCAATCGCCAGGACCTCGAGGTCCTGTTCGAAGGCGACCCCGTGCTCTTCAACCAGTACGGCAGCGTGCTGCTGAGCCCGGAGCGCCTGCCGCACCTCAAGCATGACCTCGCCAGGACCTGGCACGAGTGGCTGCTGTCGCCGGACGGCCAGGCCGCGATCGCCGAGTTCAAGCTGAACGGTCAGCAGCTGTTCTTCCCGAATGCCAAGTAATGACTGGCAGGCTTCCTGAAACACTGAGGTAACCCTGATGTTTAACAACAAGGCTTTGCGCGGTGCACTGGCGCTGACGCTGGGCGCAGCCATCTTCTCCTGGTCGATGGCCGCTGCCGCCGCCCCGGAATTCAAGGTCCGCGGCCGCTTCCATATCGACTACGGCATCCATGACGACGACGAGATCGACCTGGACGACGGCTTCCTGGTGCGCCGCGCGTTCATCGGCGTCACGGGCAACATCAACGACGACTGGTCGGGCATCATCGAGTACAACTTCGCCGAGAACAACACGGGTGCCCAGGACGTGGTCCTGCGCCGGAAGTGGCAGGGCGGCACGCTGAAGATCGGCCACTTCAAGGTGCCGGTGGGCATGGAAGAGGTCTCCAGCACCAACAACATCATCTTCATCGAGCGCAACTCGCCCAACACCGCGCTGGTGGATGCCCGGCGCCTCGGCATCGGCTACGACTACTATGGCGATGCCTTCGGCTTCCAGAGCATGGCGTATGGGCGCGGCATGGGAGACAACGAGGCCGGCGACGATCCGGTCGGGCTCGCGGGTCGCTTCATCTATGCGCCGAAGATGGGCGACAACCAGCTGCACCTGGCCGCCTCGGTCGCCTATGAGGATGTGCGCGACTACGACGCCGTCCGTTACCGCGAGCGTCCCGAGGCCCGCGCCGACGGCAACCGCCTGGTCGACACCGGCACCATCAGCGACGTCGACACGACCATGAAGATGGGCCTCGAAGCTGCCTACCAGTTGGGCTCTTTCCATATGGTCGCCGAGTACTTCAACGTCGACGTGGACCGGAACACGGGCGAGGACCCGAGCTTCTCCGGCTACCACATCTACGGCGTGTGGAACCTCACCGGCGAGAAGCGCGGCTATCGCAACGGCGTGTTCCGCAGCCTGAAGCCGGGCAGCCCGGATCGCGGCGCCTGGGAAGTGGCGGTGCGTTACAGCTCGCTTGACCTCGACGACGCCGGCTTCCAGGGCGGCCAGCAGGACAACATCACGCTGGGCGTCAACTACTACCCGAACTCGAACGTGCGCTTCATGCTCAACTACATCATGGTTGACATCGAAGACAGCGGCGCGACGGTGGGTGGCGTCGTGGTCGGCGACGAGTCGCCGAACATCCTCATCGCGCGGGCGCAGTACAGCTTCTGAGCCGACGCAGCGCGCTTGGCCTGCGGCGTCCCCGTGACGCCGCAGGTTTTTTTATCCCTTGATCGGGGGCCGGCTTCAGCAGAGCCCGGCGAAGGGCTGGACCTGGACCTCGGCACCCGGCTCGAGACTGCCGCAATCTTCCGGCAGGACGATGAAGCAGTTGGCCTCGGCCATGGAGCGCAGGATGCCCGAGCCCTGCCGGCCGGCCGTCGCGACCGTGTAGCCGCCGTCCGGGGCGGCCCGCAGGATGCCGCGCTGGAACTCGCGCCGCCCGGGCTTCTTCCGCACCCGGGTCTCGAGGGCCGCGCGCAGGAGCGCCGGCGGGGCCGGCTCCGTGACGCCGGCCAGGGCTTCCAGCGCCGGCTGCACCAGCTGGTAGAAGGTGACCATCACCGACACCGGGTTGCCCGGCAGGCCGAAGAACAGGGCGCCATGCACGCGGCCGAAGGCCACCGGCCGGCCCGGCTTGATGGCCACCGTCCAGAAACCCACATCGCCAATCTTGTCCAGCGTCTCGGTGACGAAATCGGCCTCGCCGACCGAAACGCCGCCCGAGGTAATGACGGCGTCGGCCTGGGCGGCGGCCAGTTCGAAAGCTTGCTCCAGGTCCTCGCGCGTGTCCCGCACGACCCCGAGGTCGATGACCTCGACGCCGAGGCGCGCCAGCATGCCGAACAGCGTGTAGCGGTTGCTGTCGTAGATCTGGCCGGGTCCCAGCGGCTGGCCGATCGAGGCCAGCTCGTCGCCGGTGGAGAAGAAGGCGACCCGCGGACGCCGCCGCACGCGGACCTCGCCGATGCCCAGCGAGGCGATCAGGCCGAGATGCGCCGGCCGCAGCCGCGCCCCGGGCTCCAGGGCGACGGCCCCGGCCTTCAGGTCCTCGCCGGCCTGCCGGACGTTGTCGCCAGCGCGGTGGCCGGCGCCGATGAAGGCCGTGTCGCCGTCGCGGCGCACGCGCTCCTGCATGATCACGGTGTCCGCGCCCGCGGGCACGGTGGCCCCGGTCATGATGCGCACGCACTCGCCCGCGCCGACGCTGCCGTCGAAGGGATGCCCGGCGAAGGACGAGCCGATCACGCCAAAGGCGCGCTCGCCCTCGGCCGGCAGGTCGGCACCCGCCAGGGCGTAGCCGTCCATGGCCGAATTGGTGTGCGCCGGGACATCGACCGTCGAGAGGACCGGCGCATACAGCACGCGGTCCAGCGCATCGCGCGTCGCGACGCACTCGAAGCCGTCGACGGGGCGGATCTCGGGGATGATCCGGGCGAGGGCCTGCTGCAGGGGCTGGGCGGGGTCGTCGTGCCCGCCGCCGCAGCCGGGATTCTGGTGTTTCATCGGGGCCGTCCTGGGGCGCTCGCGGCGCCGGTTGCTCAGTCCTGCGAGCGGGACGCCAGCTCTCGCTCGACGGCGCGCCGCTCCTCGGGGTCGTTCACGTTCACGAAAGTTTCCGGCCGGTCGGAGAAGTCCGCCTCGGCCACGCGGTGGTGCTCGAACCAGCGATCGATCTTGCGGCCGCCGCTGGCGAGGTAAGCCTCCAGGCTGTCCCGCAGCTCGCGCCGCACCAGCATGAACACCGGCTGCAGCCACTCGCCGTCGTGCGCGACCGCGATCTCGGCGTCTTCCCGCAGCAGCGCCGCATGCAGTCGCTCTGCCAGGTCGGCGGGCACCATCGGGCTGTCGCAGGGCGCCGTCATCACCAGCTCGGTGGAGGCGGCGCGCAGGCCCGCGGCCAGGCCGGCGAGCGGGCCGAGGAAACCCGTGTCGTCGTCGCGCACCACCGGCCAGCCGAAGCCGGCGTAGCGGTCGAGATTGCGGTTGGCGTTGATCACCAGCCACTCGACCTGCGGCGCCAGGGCCGCGAGCACGTGCGCGATCATCGGGCGCCCGGCGAGCTGGACCAGGCCCTTGTCCTGGCCGCCCATGCGCGTCGCGCGCCCTCCGGCCAGGATGACGGCGGTGATCGGCAGTCGATGAACGGAATCGGTCATGGGGTCGGCATGATAGCGGTCCGGCCGGCAATGATAAGGCCTTTCGCCGCCGGCGACCCCGTTTGCTTCAGGTCGGCAGCTCGCCGCGGATGAAGCGCGCGGCCGCAGTGGTGGCGGGCCCGGCGAAGAAAGCCGCGGCGGGGCTGTGCTCCAGCAGCCGCCCCTCGTGCAGGAACAGCACCTCGTTGGCGAGGCGGCGCGCCTGGCCGATGTCGTGGGTGGTCATGATGATGCGGGTGCCCTGCGCCTTCACTTCCTCGATCAGGCGCTCGATCGCGGCCGTGGCGGCCGGGTCGAGGTTCGAGGTCGGCTCGTCCAGGAGCAGCAGCTCCGGGGCCAGCATCCAGGCGCGGGCGATGGCGAGCCGCTGCTGCTCGCCGCCCGACAGGGTGCGGGCGGACTGGCGGGCGTGGGCTTCCAGCCCGGCCATGGCCAGGGCGTTGGCGGCCAGTTGGCGCCGGTCGCCCCGCGCCACCTTGCGGACGGCGAGGGTGTGCTTCAGGTTGCCCAGCGCCGACCGGCGCAGCATGACCGGCCGCTGGAACACCATGCCCTGGCGCCGCCGGGCCCGAGCCGGGCTCAGCCCGCCCCACTCGATGCTGCCGGCGGTGGGTGCCAGCAGCCCGTGCAGCAACCGCATGAGCACACTCTTGCCCGCCCCGTTGGGCCCCAGGATCACCGTGCAGGCGCTGTCGCTGAGGGTGAAGGACACGTCGCTCAGGATCTGCTTGCGGCCGGCGGCGAAGCCCAGGCCCTGCACCACGAGGGGCATCAGGCCGGCCTCCCTCCGGGCGTCGAGTTGCCTGGAGGCCTCAGCCATGCTGGCGCTCCGCCGCCCCGGCCAGGAGACTGGCGGCCGCGTTCACGGCCATGGCCAGCACGATCAGGATCATGCCGAGGGCCAACGCCAGGGCCAGGTTGCCCTTGCTGGTCTCGAGCGCGATGGTCGTGGTCATGACCCGCGTGTGGTGCAGGATGTTGCCGCCGACGATCAGCACGGCGCCAACCTCGGCGATGGCGCGGCCAAAGCCGGCGAGGATCGCGGTCAGCAGCCGGAAGCGGCCGTCCCACAGCAGCGTCCCGACGCGATCGAGCGGCCCCGCGTCCAGCGAGCGCAGGTGCTCCTGGTACTCCTCGTGCAGGTCCTCCACGACCTGCCGTGACAGTGCACTGACGATGGGCGCTACCAGGATGAACTGGGCGATGATCATCGCCGTCGGCGTGAACAGCAGGCCGAACTCGCCGAGCGGTCCGGCGCGCGACAGGAGCATGTACACCACCAGGCCGACCACGACCGGGGGCAGGCCCATCAGCGCATTGAGGACGATGATCACCGCGCGCCGGCCGGGGAAACGCAGCATGCCGACGGTCGCGCCGAGCGGCAGGCCGAACAGCGCGGCCAGCGCCACGGAGGACAGGCTCACGTAGAGCGACAGCAGCACGATCTCGACCAGCTCCGGATCGAGACTCAAAACCAGCTGCGCCGCCATGGCGAATGCGGCGGAGAAGTCGTTCATCGCGTCTGTGGGTATTCCTGGCGCGGGGCGGAGGGGCGTCGGTGCGCGAGCGCACAGCGTGCCGTAGATGTTCTCTCATGCAAGCCCGGTGCCAGCAAGGGCCTCGCGGTCAGTATCGGTCATCCTGCGTGAGCCAGATACTGGCTGCCCTGAGGAATTCTGACGCGGTGCGACATTTTGAACCTTGATTTCAGCTGCCTTGCGTAATTCTGACGCACCCGTTAGCCTTCGCTTCCCTTTCTGACCGGCCCTCTCGACCCAGGGAATCTCCGCTTGAAGCTCGCCAACGACAACCCGGCTTTCAATCTCCGCGGCGCCTCGGTGTTGATCGTGGGCGGCGGGCCCGATTTCCGCAGCCAGCTGCGGCAGGCCCTGCGCCGCCACGTGGCGCTGGTGGACTCGGCGGAAGGTGCCCTCAAGGCGAGCCGGCTCATGGCCCGCTGTCACTTCGGGTTTCTCGTGGTCAACTCGGAGCTGCCCGACGCAGCGGCGCTGGACTGGCTGAGCGAGCTCGAGCGCGAGGGCGTCGCCCCCAGGGTCGTGGTGCTGGCCGAGCCCGGCCAGGCGCCGGGACTGCGCGAGGCGCTTGCGGGCCGCGCGGCCGAGGTGCTCACGCGCCCGCTGGAACTCGAGGCCTTGCTGAAATCCCTGCGGAGCCTCGGCGACCGGGCGGCCGAGGCGGAGGCGCCACCCCGCCTCCAGGCCCGCGACGGCATCGTGCGAGACCGGGACCTGATCGGCGACAGCGCCCAGATGCGCCAGGTGCGCGCGCTGATCCAACGCATTGCACCTTTGCCGGGAACGGTGCTGATCGAGGGGGAGACCGGCACCGGCAAGGAACTCGTAGCGCGCTGGCTACACGCGCTGAGTGTGCGGCGCGGCCGGTTCGTCGCGGTCAACTGCGGG
>JASFEC010000094.1:0-8314 GCA_050125045.1 Gammaproteobacteria bacterium
TGAACTCGTCGACGATGACTACCTCGCCGTCCTTGACGATGTACTCGACGTCGCGCCGGTAGATGAAGTGGGCGCGCAGCGCCGCCGAAAGGTGCTGCATCAGCATGATGTTGCGCGCGTCGTAGAGGCTCTCGCCTTCCTGGATCAGGCCGGCCTTCGCCATCAGATCCTCGACGTGGGCGTGGCCCGACTCGGTCAGGTAGGCCTGCTTGGACTTCTCGTCGACGGTGAAGTCGCCCGGGCTGTCCTTGTCGGCGGCCGGCTTCAGCGAGGGCACCAGCTTGTTCACGGCGACGTAGGTCGCGGTGCTGTCCTCGGCCGGGCCGGAGATGATCAGCGGCGTCCGGGCCTCGTCGATGAGGATGGAGTCCACCTCGTCGACGATGGCGAAGTTCAGGCCGCGCTGGGCGCGCTGCTCCAGGCTGAACGCCAGGTTGTCGCGCAGGTAATCGAAGCCGAACTCGTTGTTGGTGCCGTAGGTGATGTCGGAGGCGTAGGCGGCGCGCTTCTCGGCGGGATCCTGGTTGGCATGGATCACGCCGACGCTCAGGCCGAGCATCCGGTACACCGGCCCCATCCACTCGGAGTCGCGCCGGGCCAGGTATTCGTTCACCGTGACGATGTGCACGCCCTTGCCGGACAGCGCGTTCAGGTAGGCGGGCAGCGTGGCCACCAGCGTCTTGCCCTCGCCGGTCCGCATCTCGGAGATCTTGCCGTCATGCAGCGCCATGCCGCCGATGAGCTGCACGTCGAAGGGCCGCATGCCGAGAGCGCGCTTCGCCGCCTCGCGGGCCAGGGCGAAGGCCTCGGGCAGCACGTCGTCGATCGACTTGCCGTTAGCGATCCCGGCCTTGAGCTCGGCCGTGCGAGCCTGCAGGCCGGCTTCGTCGAGCTTCGCCACGCTCTCCTCGAGCGCGTTGATCTGCTTGACCTTCTTGGCGTAGCCCTTGAGCAGCCGCTGGTTGCGGCTGCCGAAAATCCCTGCGAACAAGTTGCGCACTACTGGGTACCTCGGGGGCGCGCTCGCTCGCGGCGGGCGCCCATGGAAGAAAGCGGGAGCGGACGGGGCCGGGAAGCCGCGGCGCTCAAAAAACCGCTATTTTACGGGCTGGAAGCAACGGGGGAAACTGCGGGCGGCCGCGCCGCCGCGGCACTGCTCACCTGAGGAACTGGCGCGGATTGGCCGGGCGTCCGTTCTCGAATACCTCGAGGTGCACGTGAGGCGCGGTGGAGCGGCCCGTGGAGCCGACCAGCGCGATCACTTCGCCCTTCTGCACCGCGTCGCCGACGTCGACCAGGTTCTCGCTGTTGTGGCCGTAGCGGGTCACCAGGCCGTTGCCGTGGTCGATCTCCACCATGTAGCCGTAGTTCGCCATCTTGCCCGAGAAGGTCACGACGCCGGCGGCCACCGCGAGTACGTCGCTGCCCTTGGGGCTGACGAAGTCCAGGCCGCGATGGAAGGAGCGCTTGCCGGTGAACGGATCCGTCCGGTAGCCGAAGCCGGAGGACATCCAGCCGCCGCGGACCGGCCGCCCCTCAAGGCTCGCAGCCTCAGTCAGGCGGCGGTTGAACATCAGGGCCTCGAGGATGTCGAGCTGGCGGGAGCGATCCTGGATCTGGTTGTCGAGCTCGTCGAGCAGCACCATGATCTCCCCCGACTGGAGAGAGGCGGCCTGGTCGATGGCCTCCGGGCCGCCGAGCGCGGGCTCGGAACCGAAATTGAACTCCCCGTCCTCCAGGCCGGCCATGCCCACCAGGCGTTGCCCGAGGGCGTCGAGCCGGATGATGTGGGCCGAGAGCTGGCCAAGCCGGGCCGCGAGGGCATCGTGGTTGCGCCCGGCCGTGTCGCGGATCGTGTCGAGCTCGGCCTGCTGGGCCCCGAGCTGCGCGCGCAGCTCGGCAAACACGGCCTGCTCGGGTTCCGGCTGGGAAATGCGGCCGTACATCAGCCCCGCGGTGAACACGAGCGCCACCAGCGCAAACGAGGCCACGACCATTTCCCGGAAAGTCAGCGGGACCTGGCGTGTGCGACCCTTGCGGTTGGTGTAAATAAACATGCTCACCTTTCCCGCGCCCTGCGGTCGAACGCGCGCAGCGCGAGCACGCTCACGAATCTTCGGGACATACGTGTTCTCGTTCATGACGTTTGGCAGCTCCGCTGTCGTCGGCCGACCCCATGGGGCCGGGCAACTCGGACCGGTGGCTTTGCGTGGGCGCCTCACGACGCCTTTGCCCTTTTACAAACAGGTTAAGCATGCAGGAAAATGACCTGGCACACAAGAACGGATTTCACACATCAGCCAGCGAGAACCTAAGCAACTCAAGGACTTGCTGTCAGGCGGCGACCTGTCACGGCTGGTGGACCGTGCCCGCGAGGCGGGGGAACTCGATGCCCGGGTGCGCGCACTCCTGCCCGAGGGTCTCGGCAGCCACGTCACCGGCGCCGCCTTCCACGAGGCCGACGGCGAGGTCGTAGTGCTGGTGGACAGCTCCGCCTGGGCCAGCCGCATCCGCTTCCACGCGCCCGAGCTGGTGGCCCGGCTGGCGCCGCGGTACGACGGCGCCGTCACGCGCGTGCGGGTGAAGGTCAGGCCGCGGCAGGGATGAAGCTGAGCGGCGCGTCGCGCTCGTCCTCAAACGTAACCTCTTCCCAGGCGGCCTCGTTGCGGACCAGTTCGCGCAGCAGCTGGTTGTTCAGGCCGTGGCCCGACTTGTAGCCGCTGAACTCGCCGATGATGCTGTGACCGAGCAGATACAGGTCGCCGATCGCGTCGAGGATCTTGTGGCGCACGAACTCGTTCTCGTAGCGCAGGCCGTCCTCGTTCAGGATCCGGTACTCGTCCAGCACGATGGCGTTGTCGAGGCTGCCGCCCCGGCCCAGGTTCATGGAGCGCAGGAATTCCATGTCGCGCATGAAGCCGAAGGTCCGCGCGCGGCTGATCTCGCGCAAGAAGGACGTGTTGGCGAAGTCGATCGAGGCGCTCTGCAGGTGGCGCTTGAAGACCGGGTGGTCGAACTCGATCTCGAAGTTAATCTTGAAGCCGTCGTAGGGCGTGAAGCGCGCCCACTTGTCGCCGTCGTGCACCTCGACCGGGCGGCGGATGCGGATGAAGCGTTTTGCCACGCCCTGCTCGGCGATGCCGGCGGACTGCATGAGGAACACGAAGGGGCCGGCGCTGCCGTCCATGATCGGCACCTCGGTGGCGGACAGCTCGACGATCGCGTTGTCGATCCCGAGGCCGGCGAAGGCCGACATCAGGTGCTCGACGGTCGCCACCCGGACCTCGTCCCGCATCAGCGTCGTGCCGAGCGTGGTCTCCCGCACGAGCATGCCGTCGGCACGCACCTCGGGGGCGCCGTCGAGGTCGGTGCGCCGAAACACGATACCGGTGTTGGCCGGCGCCGGGCCGAGCGTCATGAGGACTTTCTCGCCCGTGTGCAGCCCCACTCCGGTGGCGCGAATCGTGTTCTTGAGGGTTCGCTGATTCAGCATGTCGTTGTCACGCAAGCGAAATATTCCGACAAAATTAGCATATTTTGCACCTGCAACAAAAGACGAGCGCTCCCGGGAGAGGAAGAGCAGGGCTCCCCCGGAAGCGCTCGTCCACTGGCACCCGCGTCCTCAGTCGGCCTGGCGACGAAGGAAGGCGGGGATGTCCAGCATCTCGGTGTCAGCCGGGTAGTCGAAGCTCTGGCCCACGGCCCGCTTCGGCGCCTCGGCCGGCTCGTCCTCGGACACCCGGCGACGGGCGACGGGCGGAGCCTCGAGGTCGTTGTAGTTCGGCTGCGCGCTGACGTCCGGCACCGGGCGCACGCGCACCGTGCGGCGGCCGCTGCGCTCGCGCTCCGGCATCCGCTGCTGCACCGCGCCGCCCAGGCCGGTGGCCACCACGGTGACGCGGACCTCGCCCTCCATCGCCGGGTCGATCACCGTGCCGATGACCACGGTGGCGTCGTCGGAGGCGCGTTCCTTGACCACCATGCCGACCTCGTCGAACTCGCCGATCGCGAGGTCCATGCCCGCGGTGACGTTGACCAGGATGCCGTTGGCGCCCTCGAGGTTGATGTCCTCCAGCAGCGGGCTGGAGATGGCGGCCTCGGCGGCGTCGCGCGCCCGGTCCTCGCCGGTGCCGTGGCCGGTCCCCATCATCGCCATGCCCATCTCGGACATCACCGTCCGCACGTCGGCGAAGTCGACGTTGATCAGGCCCGGGCAGGTGATCAGCTCGGCGATGCCCTGCACTGCGCCCTGCAGCACCTCGTTCGCCGCGCGGAAGGCATCCAGCAGCGTGGTCTGCTTGCCGAGCACCGTCAGCAGCTTCTGGTTGGGGATGGTGATCAGGGAGTCGACGTGCTTGGACAGCTCGGTGATGCCCTGGTCGGCGGTGTCGGAGCGCTTGCGGCCCTCCATGCCGAAGGGCTTGGTAACCACGGCCACCGTGAGGATGCCGAGCTCCTTGGCGACCTGCGCCACGATCGGCGCGGCGCCCGTGCCCGTGCCGCCGCCCATGCCGGCGGTGATGAACAGCATGTCGCTGCCCTCGATGGCCTCGCGCAACCGGTCACGGTCCTCCATCGCCGCCTGGCGACCGAGGTCCGGGTTGGCGCCGGCGCCCAGGCCCTTGGTGATATTGCAGCCGATCTGGATCGCGGTCCGCACCCGCGAGTTCTTCAGCGCCTGCGAGTCGGTGTTGGCGCAGATGAACTCCACGCCGTCGATGCCGCAGTCCATCATGTGGGACACGGCGTTGCCGCCGCCCCCGCCGACGCCGATCACCTTGATGATCGCGTTCGTGTTGTAGCCGTCTACCAGTTCGAACATTGTGCTCTCCTCGGGTTCGTCCCGCCCCGTTGTGTGACTAGAAATTGCCCTGGAACCACGCTTTCATGCGGGCCCAGACGTCCTTGATGCCGCCCCCCATGGGCGACTCTCCGTGTCCCTGCTGCATCTCGTTGTGCGCATACAGCAGGAGTCCTACCCCCGTGGCATGGATCGGGTTCCGCACGACGTCGGCCAGGCCGGTGACGCCCTGCGGCACCCCGAGCCGCACCGGGAGGTGAAACACTTCTTCCGCCAGCTCGATGGCACCCTCCATCTTCGAGCTGCCGCCGGTCAGGACCACGCCGGCCGCGATCATGTCGTCGAAGCCGGAGCGCACGATCTCGTTGCGGATCAGCGTGAACAGCTCCTCGTAACGCGGCTCGACGATCTCGGCGAGGGTCTGGCGCGCGAGGCGCCGCGGCGGGCGGTCGCCGACGCTCGGCACCTCGATGGTCTCGTCCGGGTTGGCCAGCTGCGACAGCGCGCAGGCATAGCGGATCTTGATCTCTTCGGCATACGGCATCGGCGTGCGCATCGACACGGCGATATCGTTGGTGACCTGGTCGCCGGCGATCGGGATCACCGCGGTATGGCGGATGGCGCCGCCGGCGAAAACCGCGATGTCGGTCGTGCCGCCGCCGATGTCCACCAGGCACGCCCCCAGGTCCTTCTCGTCGTCCGACAGCACCGCGTGGCTGGAGGCCAGCTGCTCGAGGACGATGTCCTCCACGTTCAGGCCGCAGCGCTGCACGCACTTGATGATGTTCTGGGCCGCGCTCTCGGCGCCGGTGACCATGTGCACCTTGGCCTCCAGGCGCACCCCGGACATGCCGATGGGCTCGCGGATGCCCTCCTGGTAATCGATCAGGAACTCCTGCGGGATGATGTGCAGGATCTTCTGGTCGGCCGGGATCGCCACCGCGCGGGCGGCATCGATGACCCGCTCCACGTCTCCCGGCGTCACCTCGCGCTCGCGGATGGCGACGATGCCGTGCGAGTTCAGGCTGCGGACGTGGCTGCCCGCGATGCCGGCGTAGACGTTGCTGATCTCGCAGCCGGCCATCAGCTCGGCTTCCTCGACTGCGCGCTGGATGGAGGCCACCGTCGACTCGATGTTCACCACCACGCCTTTCTTCAGGCCGCGCGAGGGATGGCTGCCGATGCCGATCACTTCCAGGCCGCCCTCCTCGGTCAGCTCGCCGACGATCGCGACCACCTTGGAGGTCCCGATGTCCAGGCCGACGATGGTGTCCCTGGCGTTCCGCTTAACCATTGCTCGTGTTCCCCTGCGTCTCCGCATCCCCGCCGTCCACGCGCTCCCGCCAGCCGACGGCAAAGCCGCGGCTGTAGCGCAGGTCGACGTACTCGACGGTGGCCGCGCGCGGTGTCAGCAGCGGAGCCGCCACCCGCACGAACCGGTCCAGCCGCTCGTCGAACGACTCCCGGCCGAGGCGCACGTCGAAGCCGTTGCTCAGTTCCATCCGCCAGGCGCCCCGGGCATCCAGATCCAGCGCGCGCAGCCCGAGGCCGACCGCGGCCAGCCGGGCGCGCGTGTCCAGGTATCGCCGCGCCACCAGCCGCTCGCTGCCGGCGGGCCCGGACAGTCGCGGCAGCTCCGCCGGGACATGCCGGCTGTCGCGCACGAACAGCTCGCCGCGGGTGTTGAGCAGCCCGCTTTCGCCCCACCGTGCGGCCGGCACCTGCTCGATCACCGTCACTTCCACCTCGGCCGGCCAGCGTCGCCGCACGACGGCGTCGTCGACCCACTCGATGGCCGCGATGCGGGCGCGGACCTCGTCGAGCTCGACACCGATGAAGCCCTGCTCCCGCAGGTCGCCGAGCGCGGCCTCGACCTGCACTACGCTGACCCGCTCGAAGGGGCCGTGCACCAGGACCTGGCGGATCGGGCGATCGAGGGCGACGGCGGCGCCCCACCCCGCGGCGCCCACGGCGGCCAGCACCAAGGCCCCCACGCCCAGCTGCCGCCACGGCCAGGCCGGCAGCTGCGGCAGGCGCAGCCGGAAACGCGGCTCGGCCTTGCGGCGCGCGCCCCGGCGCCGGGTCTCAGCCCTCGCCATGGCCCACCTCCGTGCAGTTGTCGGCGCTGCCCCGCGCCTCGAAGCTTGTCTCGAGCACCCGCCAGGCCAGTGCGTCGAAGTCGATCCCGGCCTGCCGCGCACCCATGGGCACCAGGCTATGGCTGGTCATGCCCGGGATGGTGTTGACCTCCAGGAAGCGCGGCTCGCCGTCGTCCGGCAGGAGAAAATCCACCCGCCCCCAGCCACTCGCGGCCACGGCCTCGAAGGCGGTGCGCGCCAGCGCGGCGAACCGGCCCTCCGCCTGCCGCGACAACCCGCTGGGACAGTGATAGCGCGTGTCGTCGGAGAAGTACTTGGCCTCGTAGTCGTAAAAAGCCCGCGGCGTCTCGATGCGGACGGCCGGCATGATTTCACCCTGCAGCACGCCGACCGAGTACTCGCCCCCGCTCACCCATTCTTCCGCCAGCACCGGCCCGGCCCAGCGGGCGGCCTCGGCATAGGCGGCAGGCAGCTCGGCCGCCGTGGTCACCTTGGTCATGCCGACACTGGATCCCTCGCCGGCCGGCTTGACGATCAGCGGCAGGCCGAGCTCGGCGATGACCTCGGCGACTTCCTCGGCCGCGCGCATCACCCGCCAGCGCGGCGTGGCCAGGCCGCGCGCTACGAACAGCTGCTTGCTGCGCAGCTTGTCCATCGACAGCGCCGAGCCCAGCACGCCGCTGCCCGTGTAGGGCATGCCCAGCGTCTCGAGCGCGCCCTGCATCAGCCCGTCCTCGCCGCCGCGGCCGTGCAGCGCGATCCAGGCGCGATCGAAGCCGGGTCCGGCCAGCAGCGGCTCGAGCCCCTCGGCCGGGTCGACCCGGTGGGCATCCACCCCCCGCCGGCGCAGCGCCGCCAGCACCGCCTCCCCAGTCAGCAGCGAGATCTCGCGCTCGGCCGAGCTGCCGCCCATGAGCACGGCAACGCGCCCGAAGGCAGCGGCATCCCTGATCTGCACGCGACTCACGACGCGTCTCCCGGCCAGCTTCCCGGCCCCGTCGGCGCAGGCTCGCCGACGATCCGCGCCTCGGCTTCCAGGCGCACGCCGTGCACCCGCTCGACCTCTTCCGCGACGTGGCGCATCAGCGTCTCGATATCCGCGGCGGTGGCGTCGCCGGTATTGATGATGAAGTTGGCGTGCTTGGGCGAAACCTCGGCCCCGCCGATCCGGTGACCCTTCAGGCCCGCAGCCTCGATCAGCCGGGCGGCGTGGTCCCCCGGCGGATTGGTGAACACGGAGCCGCAACTGGGCAGGCCGATGGGCTGGCTGGCCTTGCGCTTCACCAGGAGGTCCCGGATGGAAGCCTGGGTCGTGGGGCGCCCGGCCGGGAACTCGAGCTCCGCGGCGACGAACCACTCACCCCCGGGGCCGCGCACGCTGCGGTAGCCGGCATCGTACTCGTCGCGGTCGCGG
>JASFEC010000095.1:0-8280 GCA_050125045.1 Gammaproteobacteria bacterium
GCGCAGCTCGAACCGCAGTTCCGGGCCGGCGGCGTCCAGCGCATAGTCGAAGCGCAGGCCGACCCGCGCGTCGCTGGTCAGCTCGGCGTCGTACTCGTGGCGCGCGTAGTCCCAGAACGGCGCCAGCGCAATGCCCTCCAGCTCCACCGCGCCGGCCGAGGCGAGGGGGCCCACCGCGAAGCTGCCCTGCCACCGGATCACGCCGCCTTGCGGACCGGTCGCCTCGAGGCGATAAAGACCCTCGCGCTGCGGCAGGGTGGCGAAGTCGTCCATCTGGAAGCTGACCGGGCCGAGCGCCAGCGACCAGGTCTCCGGGTGGGCCTGGTCGTCGATCGCCAGGCGGCCCTCGACCAGGCTGATGTTGTGCAGCACCAGCCGCGGCAGCGCGTCGTCCGGCTCGGGCTCTGCCGGCTCCTCCGGGGGCGGCAGCCGGTCGAGCATGCGCTGGATGTTGCCGATGCCGTCGGCCCCCCGCTGCAGCCGCAGCTCCGGCTGCTCCAGCGTTAGCTCGCCGAAGGTCCAGGCGCGCCGCCAGGCGCTCGACAGCGAGAAATCGACCACCAGCCGCCGGAAGGCGAGCATGGGCCCGGACGCCGGGTCCGCCAGGTCGAAGCCTTCGACCGTGAGCTTGAACAGGTAGGGGTTGAAGCGGACTTTCTCGAGCGCCAGGTCGACGCCGAGCCGCTCCTGGGCCAGCTTCGGCGCCTGGTTGCGCACCAGCCATGGCAGGAACAGGAAGCCGAGCAGGGTGTAGGCCAGCACGGCCACGACGGCCCACAGCCGCCAGCCCTGCAGGTGAGTTTTTTCACGCCAGTTCTTCACAGGGTCTCCCAGCGGCGGGCGAGGCCTTCGGCTTCCAGCTCGATGTTTACAGGGTGGCGAGTGTACCGGCTGACTGCCCGGCGCGACCAACAGGCGGGCCCGACATGACGACGGCGCCCGGAGGCGCCGTCCTGCGGGGTCGTCGCGGGGACGCCCTCACTCCTCGATGATGAAGCTCCGGAGCTGCTCCGAGCGGGTCGGGTGACGCAGCTTGCGCAGCGCCTTCGCCTCTATCTGGCGGATGCGCTCGCGGGTGACGTCGAACTGCTTGCCGACCTCCTCGAGCGTGTGGTCAGTGTTCATGTCGATGCCGAAGCGCATCCGGAGGACCTTTGCCTCGCGCGGGGTGAGGCCGGCGAGCACCGCGTGGGTGGTCTCCTTCAGGCCCTCGTTGGTCGCCGAGTCGACGGGCGAGAGCACTGCCGCATCCTCGATGAAATCGCCCAGATGCGAGTCCTCGTCGTCGCCGATGGGCGTCTCCATGGAGATCGGCTCCTTGGCGATCTTGAGCACCTTGCGCACCTTGTCTTCCGGCATCTCCATGCGCACCGCCAGCTCGTCCGGCGTCGGCTCGCGGCCCATCTCCTGCAGCATCTGCCGGCTGATCCGGTTCAGCTTGTTGATGGTCTCGATCATGTGCACGGGGATGCGGATGGTGCGGGCCTGGTCCGCGATCGAGCGGGTGATCGCCTGCCGGATCCACCACGTGGCATACGTGGAGAACTTGTAGCCGCGGCGGTACTCGAACTTGTCCACCGCCTTCATCAGGCCGATGTTGCCCTCCTGGATGAGATCCAGGAACTGCAGGCCGCGGTTCGTGTACTTTTTCGCGATGGAGATCACCAGGCGCAGGTTCGCCTCGACCATCTCCTTCTTGGCCCGGCGCGCCTTGGCCTCGCCGATCGACATCTGGCGGCTGATCTCCTTGATGTCCGAGACGGCCAGGCCGTTATCCTCCTCGAGCGCGATCAGCTTCTTCTGCGCCCGCTCGATCTCGGGCCGCAGCTTGGCCAGCTGGGAGGAGTGCTTGCGCTTGGCGCGGATCTGCTTCTCCAGCCACTCCGAGCCGGTCTCGTTCTGCGGGAAACTGGCCAGGAAGTCCTTCTTCGGCATGCCGGCCTGGCGCACCGCGAGCGCCATGATCTGGCGCTCCTGCGTGCGGATGCCCGTCACCGCGCGCCGCAGGTTGTTGCACAGTTCCTCGAACAGCTTCGGCGCGAGCTTCAGCTGCATGAACTCGGCGGTCAGCTGGCCGCGCGCCTTGCGGGTCTTGGCGTGGTCGGGCCCTTCCTTGACCAGCAGGTTTTTCACCTGCTTCTGCAGCCGGCCGATCTTCCGCATCCGGCGCTTGACCTCGGCCGGGTCGGGCCCGGTGTCAACCTCGGAGCTGGAATCGTCGTCCTCGTCCTCGTCCTCGTCGTCTTTCGCGCCCGCCTTGGCCTTGCCCTTGGCCTTCGCCTTGGCCTTGTCCTTGTTCTTCTCGTCGGCCCGGTTGCCCGGCTGGGCGACCTCGTCGGTCTGGTTCGGGTCGATGAAGCCCACGAGCATGTCGGCCAGGCGGGCTTCGCCGGCCTCGATGGCGGCGTACTGGTTGAGCAGGTAGTCGATGGTCCCCGGGAACTCGGACAGGGCATGGCGCACCTGCTCGAGGCCTTCCTCGATGCGCTTCGCGATCCGGATCTCGCCCTCGCGGGTCAGCAGCTCGACAGTGCCCATCTCGCGCATGTACATGCGGACAGGGTCCGTGGTGCGGCCAAACTCGCTGTCGACGCTGGCCAGCGCCGCAGCCGCCTCCTCGGTGTCGTCATCGTCCGCCGAAACCGCGGTCTCGGCCAGCAGCAGTTCCTCGGCATCCGGCGCCTTCTCATAGACCGTGATGCCCATGTCGTTGATCGTGTTGACGATGTCCTCGATCTGCTCCGGGTCGACGATGTCGTCGGGGAGGTGATCGTTGACTTCCGCATAGGTCAGGTAGCCCTGTTCCTTGCCGCGGGCAATCAGCAACTTGATCTGGGACTGCTTCTCGTCAGGGAGAGCTTTGCGTCGGTCGCTCACTCACTGGCCCTCGTACCGGTAAAAATCGAATCCGACAGTATATCACTGGATATAGGACTTTGACGGGGAAATTCAAGCCGGAGTTTCCTTGCGCCGCGCCAGCCGGGCGTCCAGCGTCTTCAGCTCCTCCCGCTCCGCGGCGTCGAGCCGACGGCTGCGGGAGATTTCGAACAGGGCCTCGTGCCGGAGTCGGACCCGCTCCTCCTCCAGCCGTTCGAGGCAGTCCCTGAGCTCTGCCGCCGCCACCTCCTCGGTGGCGAGCATCTCGGCCGCCGCCAGCTTCTGCAGGTGGGGCCAGGCCTCGTGCTCCCGCCAGCGCTCCAGCAGGCCCCCGGCGCTCATGCCCGGCCGCGTGTCCGCCAGGAGCTCCAGCAGCAGGTCGATCCCCGGCCGGTCGGAGCCGGCCAGGCCCTCGGGGACCGGCACGCCGGCCACCTGGCCGGGGAAGTGCACCACCAGTGCCACCGCGCGGCGCACCAGGCTGCCCCGCCCGGGCGCCGGTCGGGCGCGGCCGGCCGGTCGCACCGGGGTCCGGGGAGGCTCCCCGGCGGCGGCCTCGACGAAGCGCCCGTAGGCGGTCTCGTCCATGCCCGCGGCGCGCGCGATGCGGCGGACCAGCAGGGAGCGGAACACGCCTTCCGGGACGCGGGCCACCAGCGGCTTCGCCAGCTCCGCGAGCCGGGCCCGGCCGTCCATGCTGTCCATGTCGACGCGGCCGGCCAGCTCGTCGTGCAGGTAGTCGGACAGGGGCAGGGCATGGTCGAGGCGGGCGGCAAAGGCCTCCGCGCCCTCGGCCCGCACCAGCGAGTCCGGGTCCTCGCCCTCGGGCAGGAACAGGAAGCGCACCTGCCGCCCTTCGCGCAGCACCGGCAGCGCGTTCTCCAGGGCCCGCCACGCGGCCTGGCGCCCGGCCCGGTCGCCGTCGAAGCTGAACACGACTTCCTCGGTCACCCGGAACAGGCGCTCCAGGTGCTCCGGCGTGGTGGCCGTGCCCAGGGTGGCGACCGCCCAGGGGATGCCGGCCTCGCGCAGGCCGACGACGTCCATGTAGCCCTCGACCACCAGCAGCCGGTCGATCTGCCTGAGCGCCTGGCGCGCCTCGTACAGGCCGTACAGCTCCCGGCCCTTGTGGAACAGCGGCGTCTCGGGGGAGTTCAGGTACTTGGGCTCGTCCTTGCCGAGCACCCGCCCGCCGAAGGCGATTACCCGGCCGCGGGCGTCGCGGATGGGAAACATCACGCGGCCGCGAAAGCGGTCGTAGCAGCCGCCGCCGTCGCGCTCGATCAGCAAGCCCGCGGTGGCGAGGCGCCGGATGGTCTCCTCGTCGCGGCCGAAGCGCTTCAGCACCGCGTCCCAAGCCTCCGGCGCCCAGCCGAGACCGAAGACCGCGGCCGTCTGGCCGCTGATGCCGCGCGACTTGAGGTACTCGACGGCCGGCGGGTGGCGCTTGAGCTCGTCCCGGTAGAAGCCGGCCACGGCATCCACCAGCCCGTACAGGTCGGTGCGTCGATCGCTGCCGCTCGACTCTTCGCGCGGCACCTCAAGCCCGGCCAGCGAGGCCAGCTCTTCCACCGCCTCGGGAAAGCTGAGGTGCTCGTAGTCCATCAGGAAACCGAGCGCCGTGCCATGGGCCCCGCAGCCGAAGCAGTGGTAGAACTGCTTGGTCGGGCTGACGGTGAAGGAGGGCGTCTTCTCGCCGTGGAAAGGGCAGCAGGCCTTGTACTCGCGGCCCGCCTTTTTCAGCGGCACGCGCGCGTTGATGACCTCCACGATGTCCGTGCGGCCCATCAGCTCGTCGATGAAGCTGGCGGGGATCAGGCCCATGGGCGTTCGCGCCGCGCAACTCGCGGCCGCTGGGGGGAAGAGGGGGGCACCGGGTACTGCACCCGATATAAATAGCTCAGCCGAGCCGGCTTTTCACCTGCGCGCTGAGGGCAGCCATGTCGGCGCGGCCCTGGGCGCGGCTGCGCAGCTCGGCCATGACCTTGCCCATGTCCCGCATCGAGGCGGCGCCGGTCTCGGCGATCACCGCGTCCACCAGGGCGGCCAGCTCGGTCTCGCCCAGCGGCTCGGGCAGGTACGCCGAGAGGGTCTCGATCTCGAAGGACTCCTGGTCCGCCAGGTCCTGGCGCCCGCCGGCGCGGTACTGCTCCAGCGACTCGCGGCGCTGCTTGATCATCTTCTCCAGCACGCCCAGCACGCCGGCATCGTCCAGCTCCACGCGGTCGTCGACCTCGCGCTGCTGGATCGCGGCCAGCGCCATGCGGACGACGCCGAGCCGGGCCTTGTCGCCGGAGCGCATGGCCTGCTTCATGTCGTCGCGGAGCGTGGACTTCAGGGACACCGGGCGGGGTCCGGGGGGGCGGGGAGATCAGTAGAGGCGCTGGCGCCGGGACTGCTCGCGCTGCATGCGCTTGGCATGGCGCTTAACGGCCGCGGCCTTCTTGCGCTTGCGTTCCTGGGTCGGCTTCTCGTAAAACTCACGACGACGAAGCTCGGTCAGGACGCCGGCCTTCTCGCAGGCCCGCTTGAAGCGCCGCAGGGCGGCATCAAAATATTCGTTTTCGCGTACGCGTACACCAGGCATGTAAAGCTCACCATCCTAGGGTTTGGCTTGATCCGGCCGCCTGGGCCGGGTAAAGACCGACCATTGTAGCGGCGTGCCGGGGTGAAAACCAGTGGGTCGGAGAGGAGAAAGACATTGCGCGTGCTCGGCATAGAAACCTCGTGTGACGAGACCGGCGTGGCGGTGGTGGACGATGAGCGGGGCCTGCTGGCGCATGCCCTGTACAGCCAGGTGCGGCTGCACGCGGAGTTCGGCGGCGTGGTCCCCGAGCTGGCCTCCCGCGACCACGTCCGCAAGCTGCTGCCCCTGGTGGAGAAGGTGCTGGCGGAGGCCGGGACCGCGCCCGACGAGATCGACGGCGTGGCCTACACGGCCGGGCCCGGCCTGATCGGGGCCCTGCTGGTGGGCGCCTGCGCCGGGCGCAGCCTGGCCTGGGCCTGGGGGGTGCCGGCAGTGGGCGTGCACCACATGGAGGGCCACCTGCTGGCGCCCATGCTGGAGTCGCCGGCGCCCGAGTTCCCGTTCATCGCCCTGCTCGTATCGGGCGGCCACAGCATGCTGGTCGAGGTGCGGGGGCTGGGCCGGTACCGGGTCCTGGGCGAGACGCTGGACGACGCCGCCGGCGAGGCGTTCGACAAGACCGCCAAGGTGCTGGCGCTCGGCTACCCGGGCGGGCCCGCGCTCGCGCAGCTCGCGGCGCAGGGCGGCCCGGGGACGCTGACCCTGCCGCGGCCGATGCTCCGGCGGCCCGGCCTGGACTTCAGCTTCAGCGGCCTGAAGACCGCCGTGATCACCGGAATCCGCGACCTGGAGCTGGACGAAGAGTCGAGGGCGGGCGTGGCCTGGGAATTCCAGGAAGCCATCGTCGACGTGCTGGTGGGCAAAAGCCTGCGGGCGGTCGAGCAGACCGGGATTCGCCGCCTGGTCGTCGCGGGCGGCGTGGGCGCGAACCGCCGGCTGCGCGAGCGGCTGGCGGCGGACGCCGCGGCGGTCGGGGCCGAGGTGTTCTACCCGCGGCTGGAGTTCTGCACCGACAATGGCGCCATGATCGCCTACGCGGGTATGCTGCGGCTCAAGTCCGGCGAGGCCGCGTCATCGTCCATCGAGGCGCGTGCCCGGTGGGATCTTGAAACCCTGCGCCCTCCCGGAGAAGGCGCGATGCCGGCGGCGGCGACCGGCCAGAGCACGGGCTAGAGGACGAGCTTGGACACGATTTTTCTCAACGACCTGCGGGTCGAGACCGTCATCGGCATCTACGACTGGGAACGGCGCATCCGCCAGACCGTCAGCATCAACCTGGAGATCGCCGCCGACATCCGGCGCGCCGCGGCCTCCGACAGCATCGAGGACACGCTGAACTACAAGGCCGTGGCCAAGCGGCTGATCGAGTTCGTCGAGGGCTCGAGCTTCCAGCTGGTCGAGACGCTGGCGGAGCGGATTGCCGGCATCGTGGTGACGGAGTTCGACGTCAGCCGGGTCAAGGTCACGCTGAACAAGCCCGGCGCGATCCGGGGCGCGCGCGACGTCGGCGTCTGCATCGAGCGCACCTCGGCGGATTTCCATGCCTGAAGTCTTCATCGGCGCCGGCAGCAACATCGAGCCCCGCCAGCACCTTGGCGCTGCGCTGCGGGCGCTGGCCGAGCGTTACGGCGTGCTGCGGTTGTCGCCGGTGTACCGCAACGAGGCTGTTGGTTTCGAAGGCGAGGACTTCCTCAACCTGGTGATCGCCTTCGAGACCGAGGCACCGGTCGGCGAGGTCGCCGGCGCGCTGGCGGCCATCGAGGCGGCCAACGGCCGGCGGCGCGGCGAGGAGAAGTTCGCCCCGCGCAGCCTCGACCTCGACCTGCTGTTGTACGGCGACGCGGCCGGCGTCATCGACGGCGTCGAGCTGCCGCGCGACGAGATTACGCGCTACGCCTTCGTCCTCAAGCCGCTCGCCGACCTGGCCGGCGATCAGCCGCATCCGGTCCTGGGCAGGACCTACGCTGAACTGTGGGAAAATTTCGATAACACGCGCCATCCGCTGGAGCGGGTGGCGGGCGATTTTGCTGCGGAGGTAGCCTTATGAACCCTGCAAAGCGACTGCAATCCGTCTTCCTCATGCTGGCCAGCGCGACGCTGGTCGCCTGCGGCGGGAGTTCCGGCTCCGGCTCCGGGACCGTCACGGCGCCGCCCGACGATTGCTCGGTCGCGGCGCAGAACGAGACCATCTACGAGATCATGCAGCAGTACTACCTGTGGTACGAGGAGCTGCCAGACGTCGATCCGACCAGCTTCGATTCGCAGCAGGCCCTGCTCGACGCCCTGCGGTCCCTGCCGCAGGATCGCTTCAGCTACCTCACCACGGTCGCCGAGGAAGAGGCCCTGTTCGGCTCCAGCCAGTTCGTCGGCGTCGGCTTCCGCTCCCGGGTCGACGCGGAACTCAACGAGCAGCTCGTGCTCGACGTGTTCGAGGGCGGCCCGGCCGACCAGGTGGGCCTGACGCGGGGCAGCCGCATCCTCGCCGTGGACGGCGTGCCGATCGCCGACATCCTCGCCGCCGGCAGCTTCTCCGCCGCCCTCGGCCCGTCGGAAGTCGGCTTCAGCTTCGAGCTGACCTTCGCCCAGCCCGACGGCACGGTCTTCACCGAAACCCTGGTCAAGGACGTGGTCACGATTCCACCGGTGACCGCCACGCGGGTGTTCGACGTGGGCGGCGCGACCACCGGCTACATGGTGTTCCGCAACTTCGTGACTCCGGGGGTCGATGCCCTGGACGCCACGTTTGACGACTTCCAGGCGGCCGGAGTCACGCAGCTGATCGTCGACCTGCGCTACAACGGTGGCGGCCTGGTCCC
>JASFEC010000096.1:0-8224 GCA_050125045.1 Gammaproteobacteria bacterium
ACGGCGGCGCAGGGCGTGGCCCTGGCGCTGGCCTCGGGCCTGTCCTTCGACGCCGCCGTGAACACGGCAACGGCGCAGGCGTTGGCGACGGCGGCCCAGCTGGGCGGTGACATCACCGAGGCGAGGCTGCGCGACCGCGCCATCGTCTCCGGCAATGTGTTCCTCGCCGGCGGCCTCCCGGCCCTTTCGCCTCTGGCGAGCTCCTTCGCGTCCGACGAGCTGGCTCAGACCTCGCGCTACACCGTCGGCTACCCGGAGGATCTCGATCTGTTCGGCGTGAGCTGGAGCGGCTACCTGTTCAATACGGGCATCGCCTGGCAGGGCGAGGTGTCCTACAAGCCAGACTCCCCGTTCCAGGTTGACGACGTCGAGCTGCTGTTCGCGGCGCTGTCGCCGCTGGACGGCCTGAGCCCGAATCCGGGCCTCTGCCCGACGAACCCGAACGGTGCGGTCGGCTCGCTGGGCTGCTTCAACCAGCTCGGGCCCTTCGGGCTTAACGAGGTGATCGACGGGGCCGTGGAGCTCGACGTGTGGCAGGCGCAGACGACGTTCACATACCTGTCCGGACCGATGATGGGCGCGGACACCGGCGCCTTTGTCATGGAAGTGGGCATGAACTACGTGCCCGACCTGCCCAGCACCTCCAGCGGGGGGCCCAACGGCGTCGGCCTGCGACTGGAGGGTCCGGGCACCGTCGTTTCGGGCAACGCGGCCCTGGCCGCCAGCCACTTCGGCGAGGTGGCACCGCGGAACAGGTTCCCGAGCAAGAGTTCGTGGGGCTACCGCTTCCGCGGCGCGCTGGTCTACAACAACGCCATCGGCGCATGGACCGTATCGCCCATCGTCGGCTGGAGCCATGACGTCAGCGGCACCTCGCCCGGGCCCGGCGGGAACTTCATCGAGGATCGCACCTCGCTGTCTTTGGGCCTCAAGGGCACGCTCCGGAACAAGTACGAACTGGAACTGAATTACGCCCAGTTCGGCGGCGCCGGCCAATACAACCAGACCAACGACCGTGATTTCATTTCGCTCACGGGCAAGGTCTCGTTCTGAGAATTCCAGGAGAGTCAGACATGACAAGCAACAGACTGAAGCAGGCTCTCGCCACGCTGGCGCTGGTCGGACTTGCTGCGCCGGTCGCGGCGCAGGGCATTTCATCCGAGCAGGCTGCCAGGCTCGGCAACGACCTGACGCCGCTGGGCGCCATCCGAGCCGGGAACGAAGCCGGCACGATCCCCGAGTGGACCGGCGGTATCCGCAGCCCGGCCGAGGCGGGCTTTCCGGACTTCGAGTCCGGCGGGCATCACCCCGACCCCTTCGCGGATGACAAGCCGCTGTTCCGCATCACTGCGGCCAACATGGACGAGTACGCCGACATCCTCACCGAGGGTCACAAGGCCATGTTCCGGACCTATCCGGATTACTTCATGGACGTGTACCCGACCCGGCGGAGCGCGGCGGTGCCGGAGCGCATCTACGAGGCCACCAAGCGGATAGCGCCCAGCATGCAGCTGATCGAGGGCGGCAACGGGTTCAGCGGCGGTGCCGAGGGCGTGCCCTTCCCGATCCCGCAAAACGGGCTCGAGGCGATCTGGAACCACATCGTCCGCTACCGCACCGACAGCGCCCGCCGCACCATCGGCCAGGCGCCGGTGACGCGCGACGGCAACTACACGATGGTGATGTTCACGGACGAGTACCTCGGCGCCTATGGCCTGGCCGGGGCGCAGGAGGAAGCGCTGGACAACGTCATCGTCTACTTCAAGCAGACCGTGACCGCCCCGGCCCGCCTGGCCGGCGAGGTGCTGCTGGTCCACGAGACGCTGAACCAGGCCCGCGAGAACCGCAAGGCGTGGCTCTACAACCCGGGCCAGCGCCGCGTGCGGCGTGCCCCGAACGTGGCGCATGACAACCCGCGTACCGCCTCGGACGGGCTGGCGACTTCCGACCAGCTGGACATCTTTAACGGCAGCCCCGAGCGCTACAACTGGGAGCTCGTCGGCCGCAAGGAGATGATCATTCCTTACAACAGCTACAAGCTGCACAGCAACGAGCTGACCTACGACGACATCCTGCAGCCGCTGCACATCAACCAGGAGTACGCTCGCTACGAGCTGCACCGCGTCTGGGTGGTCGACGCCACGGTCAAGGAAGGGACGCGGCACGTCTACAAGCGCCGCACCTTCTATATCGACGAGGACTCCTGGCAGGCCATGGTCGTGGACTGCTACGACAACCGCGACCAGATCTGGCGGGTACAGGAAGCCCACTCGATCAACTATTACGACGTGCCCTCCTTCTGGACGACGCTCGAGCTGACCCTGGACCTCCAGTCCGGTCGGTACCTGGCCATCGGCCTCAACAACGAGGAGCCGATGACCTACGACTTCAGCCCGAGCTACCAGCCGGAAGATTTTGCGCCGGCGACGCTGCGCCGGGCGGGCATTCGCTAGGCACGGATGGCCGGGGCGCCGCCGGCGCCCCGGCCAACTGTCCTGGCGGCGATCGAAAACACTGCAACCGGGGGGCGCCGCCGTTTTGTCCAGACTTGTGCATGGCCTGCTGCTTGGCCTCGTGCTGACGGCCTGTTCCGCGACGGCCCGCGCCGCCTGCGACGACCCGGTCCCGGAGAGCGAATGGTCCGTCCTGATGCCCCTCGCCACCCAGTCGATGATGCTGGATATCGCCGAGGCGGGTGATGACCTGGTGGTGGTCGGCGATCGCGGGCATGTGCTCATCAGCCCAGATCATGGGCTGACCTGGCAGCAGCAGCGGACGCCCACGCGGTCAGTGCTCACCGCGGTATGGTTCCACGACCGGCAGCTGGGCTGGGCGGTCGGGCACGACGCCGTAATCCTGCGCACCGAGGACGGCGGCGCAAACTGGTGCCGGGTGCATTTTGCCCCGGAGCTCGAATTTCCGCTCTTCGATGTCTGGTTTGCCGACGAGAACAACGGCTTCGCGATCGGCGCCTACGGCTATTTCCTGCGCACCTCGGACGGCGGCCGGAGCTGGGAAGAAGAGATGCTCGAGGTGGTGGAGCCGGAGCCCGAAGCGCCCCTGGACGCGGAGGGCGCCGACGAAGCGGTCGAGGAAGAGTGGGACGACTGGGATGATGCCCTGCCTGCCGATCTGCACATGAACCGGATCGTCACTGATACGGCCGGGCGGCTTTACATCATGGCCGAGGCCGGCACCATATTCCGTTCAGATGACCAGGGCTTCACCTGGATGGCGATGAACCCGCCCTACGACGGGTCCTTCTTCGGCGGCGTGGCCCCCGATGCGGAATCGCTGCTGGTGTTCGGCCTGCGCGGCAACATGTTCCGCACTCGGGACGGCGGCGAAACCTGGCGCGGCATCCGGCTGCCGGTGGACACCTCCCTGTTTGGGGGCGCCCGGCTGGCGGACGGCAGCATCCTCGTGGTTGGCACCGCGGGCGTCATGTTGTTCAGCCGCGAGGGCGAGAGCTTCAGCCTGCATCAGCGCGATGACCGCAAGGCGCTGATGTCGGTCATCGGCCTCGATGACGGTAGCGTGATCGTGATCGGCGAGCCCGGTGTGGAACGCCTGGACCGCCGTGCGGCGGGAATGGAGTAACGCATGTCGGCGCCCAAGCAGTCGCGGGTCACCACCGCTCTCGAGAACCTGATCTTCAGTTACCGGCCGCTGATCATCGCGCTCTTTGCGCTGGCCACGCTGTTGCTCGCCTGGAGTGCCGTCACCGGCCTGCGGGTGGACGCCGGCTTCAGCAAGCAGCTGCCGCTGAAGCACGAATACATGGAGACCTTCGTCGAGCACTACGAGGACTTCGGCGGCGCGGACCGGGTGGTCATCGCGCTGGTCGACGAGAGCGGGGATATGTTCAACCCCGAGTTCTTCCAGGCCCTGCGCCAGGCCACCGATGCCGTATTCTTCATACCGGGCGTGGACCGGGCCCGCGTCACCTCGATCTTTACGCCGAATGTCCGCTACCTCGAGGTCACTGAAGAGGGCATCGAGGCCGGCGACGTCATCCCGGCCGATTTCCAGTACACCCTGTCCGACCTCGAACGCGTCCGCGAGAACATCCTCAAGGCCGGTATCGTCGGCCGGCTGGTGGCGAACGACTTTTCCGGCGCCATCATCAGCGCCCAGCTGCTGGAGGTGAACCCGGACACGCAGGAGCGTCTCGACTACTTCGACGTGGCGCTCAAGCTGGAGACCGAGGTCCGCGAAAATATCCAGACCGACAACATCAAGGTCCGGATCATCGGTTTCGCCAAGGTCGTGGGTGACATCAAGGAAGGCGCCAACAGGATCGTGCTGTTCTTCGGCATCGCGCTCCTGGTGACGGCGTTGCTGGTCTACATCTACAGCCAGTCGATCAAGCTCACCATCGTGCCGCTGGTGTGCAGCGTGTTCGCCGTGACCTGGGAACTTGGCATGCTGCCGCTACTCGGGTTCGGCATCGATCCCATGGGCCTGCTGGTGCCATTCCTGGTGTTCGCCATCGGTGTCTCGCACGGAGTGCAGATGATATCGGGCTACGCTGCCGAGGTCTTCGACGGTGCGGAGCCGGAGGCTGCCGCGCGCAGCACCTTCCGGCGCCTCCTGGTCCCCGGCAGCGTGGCACTGGCCTCGGACACGATCGGCTTCATCACCATCCTCTTCATCGAGATCCGCATTATCCAGGAGATGGCGATCATGGCCTCGCTGGGCGTGGCCTGCATCATCCTGACCAACCTGGTGCTGCTGCCGGTCCTGATCAGCTACGTCCGGCCCGGCGGCAACTACAAGGACCGCCTGCGCCAGCGCGCCCAGCAGATGCGTCCGCTCTGGGACCGCCTCTCGGTGGTCTCCACGCGTGGTCCGGCGACCGTCATCATCGTCATTGCGGTCGGCCTGTTCGCCTTCGGGGCCTGGAAAGGCTCGCAGGTGAAAATCGGTGACCTGCAGACCGGCGTGCCGGAACTGCGTCCCGACTCGCGCTATAACCTCGACACCAAGGACATCACCGAGCGCTTCTCCATCGGCGTCGACCTGATCAACGTGATCATCGAGGTCGGGGAGAACGGTTGCATCGACTACCAGGTCATGGACCTCATCGATCGCTTCTCCTGGCACATGCGGAACGTCGAGGGGGTGCAGACCGTGATCGCGCTACCCCAGATCGCCAAGATCGTCACCGCCGGCTGGAACGAGGGCTACCCGGCGTGGCGCGCGCTCTCGCGTAACGAGCAGGTCCTGGTGCAGGCGCTGGCGCGAGTCGAGACCAGCACCGGGCTGCTGAACAGCGACTGCAGCGTGATTCCCGTCATGGTCTACACCGAGGATCACAAGGCCGGGACCATCGAGCGAGTGGTCAACGAAGTGAAGGCCTGGCGGAACGAGTTCGCGCCGGAAAACATGGAGTTCCGCCTCGCCACCGGCAACGTCGGCGTGATGGCGGCCATGAACGAGGAAGTAGCCGCGGCCCAGTTTCCGATCCTGATCTATGTCTTCGGGGCCGTGATCCTGCTGTGCTGGCTGAGCTTCCGCTCACTGCGGGCGGTCGCCTGCATCGTGATCCCGCTGGCCCTCGTGTCACTGCTGGCCTACGCGCTGATGGCCTACCTGGAGATCGGTCTGAAGGTGAACACGCTGCCCGTGGCGGCGCTGGGCGTCGGCATCGGCGTGGACTACGGCATCTACATCTTCAGCCGCTTCCAGTATTTCCTCCAGCAGGGAGCAAGCATCCAGCAGGCCTACACCCGCACTCTGCGGGTCACCGGCAACGCGGTGGTATTCACCGGGATCACACTGGCGATCGGCGTGTTCACCTGGGTGTTCTCGCCGCTGCAGTTCCAGGCCGACATGGGCATCCTGCTCACCTTCATGTTCCTGGTGAACATGTTCGGCGCGATCCTGCTCCTGCCGGCGCTGGCCACCTGGCTGCTGCCGGCGAAGTACCAGCGCGAGCGGCTCGCCGGCGAAGACTAGCGCCCGGGGGGCGGCGTCCGCCCGGTACCGGCGGCCGCGCCGGAGCCGGCGCCGCGCTCAGGCGTTGAGATCGGGGATCAGCTCGCTCTCGAGCCGCGCGATCAGGTCCTTCAGCATCAGCTTGCGCTTCTTCAGGCGCTTAAGCTGCAGCTGGTCGACCGCGGGATCGTCGGACAGGCGCGTGATCACGTCGTCCAGGTCGCGGTGAGCGATGCGCAGCTCCTTGAGCCGCGTCATGTTCGAGAAGATATAGGTATCGACCTTGTTTTCGTTCATGGTGGCCGCTTCCCCCCTGCGGCAAGCTTAGCCAAGCTGCCCGGCGGCCGCCAGCCCTACCGTCGCGACTTGCCGCCCGAGCATGACCACGAAGCCCTGCAGGCGCCGGTAGCCGTCGTCGGTGTACTCGAAACTGTAGGTCCGTTCCAGCCGCAGCCGGCCGTCGCGGTCGCGTCGCAGCCACGCCCGGGCCAGCGCTACCGTGCCATCCAGCATCACCAGTTGCTCCCGGGAGCAGGTCTCGCGGGCAGCGTGATTGGCGCGCTCGCGCGCCGCCATGTTCGCGTACCAGGCCCAGGTGAGCGCCCCGAGGAGGCCGGCGACAAGCACCATGGAGGGGCTTCTCACGGCAGGTATTCGGTCCAGTCGCGCGCGTCGTCGCCGGACGCGATGAACCAGGGGTTCAGCAGGTCCGGACCCTTGTTATAGGCCATGGGCTCGCCGTTGCTGGCGACCACCCGGCCGCCCGCGGCCACGAGCACCGCCTCTGCGGCGGCCGTGTCCCATTCCGAGGTGGGGCCCAGGCGCGGATACACGTCGGCGGCGCCCTCGGCCACGATGCAGAACTTGAGCGAGGATCCCATCGGGACCATCTCGTGCTCGCCGAGCCGTTCCAGGTAGCCGTCGAGGTCGGGTCCCCGGTGAGAGCGGGAGCCGACGACGCGCACCGGGCCGCCGCCGAGCCGCCTGACCGCTATGGGTGCGCGACTGCCTGCAGCCGACTCCTTCCAGGCACCGGTGCCGACGATCCCACCGTAGGTCACGCCCTCGACCGGGACGTGGACCACACCGAGCACGGGACGGCCCGACCGCACCAGCGCGATGTTGACGGTGAACTGGCCGTTGCGCTGAACGAACTCCTTGGTCCCGTCGAGCGGATCGACCAGCCAGTACTCGCTCCAGTGACGTCGCTCTTCCCACGGGAGGGCCCGCGCTTCCTCGGACAGGATCGGCCGGTCGCCCGGCAGCTGCTCCAGGGCGGCGCGGATCACTTGGTGGGCCCGGCGGTCCGCCTCGGTGATGGGCGACGCGTCCTGCTTCGCTTCGACGGCAAAATCGCTTTCGTAGACTTCGAGAATCGCCCGGCCGGCGTCGCGCGCGATGCGGGCGACTGCGTCGAGCAGGTCTGGATAAGCTTCGGTCACTGGCCGGGCTCCTTGGAACGAGGGCGTATATGATACCCGGCCATGGACCTCGTCTCCCGCCATCCTTTCGACTGGGATCTCTATGACACCGTCCTGCTCGATATGGACGGCACGCTGCTGGACCTGCGCTTTGACAACTTCTTCTGGCAGGAGCTGATCCCCGCCCGCTACGCGGACCTCCACGGGATGCCTCATGCCGAGGCGGTGGCAGTGCTGGAACCGCGTTTTGCGGCCGCCCGCGGCCGGCTGGAGTGGTACTGCATCGATCACTGGAGCCGAGAGCTCGGCCTCGACATCGCGGCGCTGAAACGCGAGGCGGAGGACCACATCGACTTCCTGCCCGACGTGCCGGAGTTCCTGGCGGCAGTGCGGCAGCTGCAAAAGCGCGTGGTCCTGGTGACTAACGCCCACCAGCAGACCCTCGCCATCAAGCTGCAGCGCACCCGGCTCGACCAGTACCTGGATGCCATCTATTCCAGCCATGACCTCGGGCTGCCCAAGGAAGACCGTTTATTCTGGGAGCGGCTGCGCGGGCTGGAGCCCTTCGACCCGGCGCGCACGCTGCTGGTGGACGACAGCTTGCCGGTGCTGCGCTCGGCGCACGATTACGGGCTGGCGCGGGTGATCGCCATCCTGCGGCCGGATTCCTCGCGCCCGCCCGCCGTTGCCGGCGAGTTCCACGGCGTGCACAGCGTGACTGAACTGCTGCCCGGCGCGTCGACGCGCAGGAAAGACTGAAAGCGCTATTCCGCCGGGCTGGAGGCGCCAGATCCCCCGGATCCGCCCTCGCCCTGGCCGCCCGAGCGACTCTTCCGGCGCCGGCGGCGGCGCTTCTTCGGCGC
>JASFEC010000097.1:0-8151 GCA_050125045.1 Gammaproteobacteria bacterium
GACGAGCAGGTTCGCGCCGCCCAGCAGGACGACGAGGCCGAGCGCCAGCCAGGCGATGGACTTGCCCATCGACAGCCCGCCCGGCAGCTCCGCCGCATAGTCGAGGCTGATGGGGTCGCTGGCATCGCTGCGCTGGCCCAGCACGACGAGCCAGTAGAGGACCAGGGCCAGGGTGGCGAGCAGCAGGATGCCCTCGACGCGCCCGAGCCGGAGGTTGATGAACACCATGGTCAGTACGAGGGTCACCGCCAACAATGCCGGCAGCTCGCGCCGCAGGGTGGTGGAGCGCACCGAAATCGGCATGATCAGCGCCGTAGCGCCGAGCACCAGCCCGATGTTGGCGATGTTGGAGCCGATCGCGTTGCCCGCCGCCAGCTCCGGGTCGGCGTCGAGAGCGGCCATGAAGGAAACGAAGATCTCGGGGCCGCTGGTCGCCATGCCGACCAGCGTCAGGCCGATCAGCAACGGCGGGACGCCGAGATTACGCGCGGTGCCGGCCGCGCCCACGACAAAGCGGTCCGCGCCCCACATCAGCAGGACGAAGCCGGCGAGAGTCGCAAGCACGTAGTTCACCATGGCGGGCGGTCAACTCCCAGGGGTCGGCCATCGGACACCGGCCGGCCATGATACACGCTGCCCCGGCCCGGGCGGACACCCGGGCCGAATGTTCCCTGCCGCGACCATCCGTTAAACTCTCGCCCTCTCCGGCCGGAGATCCCGGCGCAAACCGGATGCAGACATGAACCGAGAACAAGTTGCCGCCATGATCCAGGCCGGGCTCCCGTCGGCGCGGGTGGAAGTCCAGTCCGAGGACGACGTGCATTTCAGTGCCCTGGTAGTCGCGGAGGACTTCGCCGGCCTGCGGCCGCTCCAGCGGCACCAGCTCGTGTATCGCACGCTGGGGGACAAGATGGGAGGCGAGATCCACGCCCTGGCGCTCACCACCCTGACCCCCGACGAGCTTGCCGCCGGCCGCTGAGCCCGACCGCCCGTGGACAAGCTGAGAGTTGGGGGCGGCCGCCGCCTGGACGGCGAGATCCGCATCTCGGGCGCGAAGAACGCCGCCCTGCCCATCCTGGCGGGCGCCTTGCTGGCCGACGCCCCGGTCCGGATCACCAACGTCCCCCATCTGCAGGACATCACCACGACCATCGAGCTGCTGGGACGGCTTGGTGTCGGGGTCACGATCGACGAGCGCATGGGAGTCGAGGTCGATCCGCGCAGCATCTCCTCGCTGGTGGCACCCTACGAGCTGGTGCGGACCATGCGGGCATCGATCCTCGTGCTTGGGCCGCTGCTGGCACGCCATGGCGAGGCCGACGTCTCCCTGCCGGGCGGGTGCGCCATCGGCGCGCGCCCGGTGGACCTGCACATTGCGGGTTTGCGCGCCATGGGCGCCAGCGTGGAAATCGAGGATGGGTACATCCGCGCCCGGGCCGGCCGGCTGCGCGGCGCCCGCATCGTGCTCGACACCGTGACGGTGACCGGCACCGAAAACCTGCTCATGGCGGCCACGCTCGCCGAGGGCGAGACGGTGATCGAGAACGCGGCGCGCGAGCCCGAGGTCGTCGACCTGGCCGAGTTCCTGCAGGCCATGGGCGCGCGGATCAGCGGCGCCGGCACCGACACCATCCGGGTCCGGGGCGTCGAGCGGCTGGGCGGCACGGATTACAAGGTCCTGCCCGATCGCATCGAGACCGGCACCTACCTGGTCGCCGCCGCCATGACGGGCGGCCGGGTGCGCCTGCGGGACGCCCGGCCCGGGCACCTCGACGCCGTCCTGGCCAAGCTGCGGGAGGCGGGCGCCGCGATCACGGTGGGACCGGACCGGATCGAGCTGGACATGACCGGCCGGCGCCCGGCGGCGGTCAACCTGAGGACGGCGCCGTACCCGGCCTTTCCGACAGACATGCAGGCGCAGTTCGTCGCCCTGAACAGCATTGCCACTGGCACCGGCACCATCGTGGAGACGGTGTTCGAGAATCGCTTCATGCACGTGCAGGAGATGCAACGCATGGGCGCAGACATCCAGCTCGAGGGCAATACGGCGGTGGTCCATGGCGTGGACCAGCTGCGGGCGGCACCGGTGATGGCGACCGACCTGCGCGCGTCCGCCAGCCTGGTGCTGGCGGCGCTGGCGGCCGAGGGCGAGACCCTGATCGACCGCATCTACCACATCGATCGCGGCTACGAGTGCATCGAGGAGAAGCTGTCGCAGCTCGGCGCCACCATCCGCCGCGTCCATTCCCCGCGTCGCTGACTTCCCCCGGTGCTCGCGGGCCGTCATCGCCTCCCCTCGCTCGGAAATCTTTAACTCCCTCGGTCAGGCGATGACATCCCGCGGCACGGCTGCCGATTCAGGGCGGGGACATGACAGGGGTCGACGACCGACGTAAAGACTTCGGGAGGGCGGGGGCCCCTGTCATGGTCACGCCCTGGCCCGGCGCGAGCTACAGGCGGGACGGGCGCTCGGCGACCTCGGCCTCGACCTCGAAGGGCCGGCCGAGCCGGCTGCCGCTCAGGGTGACATGGGTGCCGGGCCGCATGGCGGCAATGCTGCGGAGTGCGTCCTGCCAGACTACGACCGGCTCGCCGTTGACACGGGTGATGACATCATTCGGCCGCAGCCCGGCGCGGGCGGCGGGGCCGCCCGGCTGTACGTTGGTCAGGATGATGCCGTAGGGCTCGGACAGGCCGAGTGCCCGCGCCTGGTCCGGCGTCAGCGTCTGGGTGCCCACGCCGAGCCAGCCGCGGATGACGCGCCCATGCTCCACCAGGTCGGCCATCACGCCACGCACGAGATTGATGGGGATCGCGAAGCCGATGCCCTCGGAATCCAGCCGCCGTGAGAAGAAGGCGGTGTTGATGCCGACCAGCTCGCCCCGCGCGTTGACCAGCGCGCCGCCGGAGTTGCCCACGTTGATGGCCGCGTCGGTCTGGATGAAATTTTCGAACTGGGAGAGGCCGAGCTGGCCGCGCCCGGTGCCGCTGACGATGCCCTGCGTCACGGTCTGCCCGATGCTGAAAGGATTGCCGATCGCCAGCACCACGTCGCCCACCTCCAGCCGGTCGGAGCGGCCGATGCGGATGCTCGGCAGCCCGGGCAGCTCGATCTTGAGCAACGCGATGTCGGTGTCTCGGTCCGTGCCGACCAGGCGTGCCGCGGCGCTGCGCCCATCGACCAGCACGACCTGCAGGTCCTCCATCCCGGCGATCACATGGTGGTTGGTGATGACGTAACCGTCGCCGTTCATCACCACGCCCGAGCCAAGGCTCCCACTCGACTGGCGCTCGGCAAAACCCGGCGGCACGCCGGCCCGGCCGACGAGGTTCACCACGGCCGGGGCGGTGGCTGCAACGGCCGCCGCGTACGACTCGGGCGCCGACCCGGCACCGCGCAGCGGATGGCTGGACGGCAGCAGGCCTGGGAAAAGGAAAACCAGGACGAACGCCACCGCCAGGCCGGCGGCGGCCGACTGGAGCAGGAATTTCAGGGTGTGGTGGGTGCCGCCCATCGGCGCTGGATCCGGTTTCTCGGGGTCTCCCGGGGGGCGACATTATAGGCGGGAATCGCCTTCGCTGCCCCGCTGCGGCGGCCCCTTGAGGTAGGCAGCGCGAAATGGCGACGTGTATAATCGCCAGAATGCCCAATCTGCCTGCGGACAGGCCCGTCACGGCCCGTGTCGCCGGCCTTTTGCCCCAGGAATCGTTCCAGGAGTGAACTCGGGATGAGTGAAGGTGTAGATCTTGGTCGCCGCCGGTTTCTCGGCGCGGCCACGGGGGTGACTTCGGCTGTCGGTATCGGCTTCGTGGCCGTGCCGTTCCTGGCTTCCTGGAAGCCGAGCGCACGCGCCCAGGCCTTGGGCGCGCCGGTCGAAGTGGATATCAGCAAGCTGGACGACGGCGCGCTGCTGCGCGTCGAATGGCGTGGCAAGCCCATCTGGGTGCTGAAACGCACGCCCGAAATGATCGAGCGCCTGGGCGGGGCGGACGAGATGGTCCGTGATCCGCAGTCCGAGCAGCCCCAGCAGCCGGCCTATGCCGCCGGGCGCCTCCGCTCGATCAAGCCCGAGGTGCTGGTTGTCATCGGCACCTGCACCCATCTCGGCTGCTCGCCGACGCCGCGCTTCGACTTCGGCGCCGAAGACCTGGGCGCCGACTGGCCGGGCGGCTTTTTCTGCGCCTGCCATGGCTCCAAGTTCGACCTTGCCGGCCGCGTGTGGCGCGGCGTGCCGGCGCCACTCAATCTGATGGTGCCGCCACACAAGTACATCGACGACTCGACCATCCTGGTCGGCGAGGACGAGGGAGTAGCCTGATGAGCGCCCCGATTGACAACAAGGCGGCCGGAGGGCTGTCGGGCTGGTTCCGCAAGAGGTTCCCCTGGGACCAGCTGATGGAGGATCACGTCACCGGCTACTACGCGCCGAAAAACTTCAACTGGTTCTACGTCTTCGGCTCGCTGGCACTGCTGGCGCTGATCATCCAGATCGTGACCGGCATCTTCCTGACCATGAACTACAAGCCCTCGGCCGCCGAAGCGTTCGGCTCCGTCGAGTACATCATGCGCGACGTGGAGTGGGGCTGGCTGATCCGGTACATGCATTCCACGGGCGCCTCGCTGTTCTTCGCCGTGGTCTACATCCACATGTTCCGCGGGCTGTTGTACGGCTCCTACAAGAAGCCGCGCGAGCTGATCTGGATCTTCGGCATGCTGATCTACCTGGTGATGTCGGCGGAGGCCTTCTTCGGCTACCTGCTGCCCTGGGGCCAGATGTCCTACTGGGGCGCGCAGGTGATCGTGTCGCTGTTCGGCGCCATTCCCGTCATCGGCGAGGGCCTGGTGGAGTTCATTCGCGGCGACTACTTCATCTCGGACGTCACCCTGAACCGCTTCTTCGCCCTGCACGTGATCGCGCTCCCGCTGGTCCTGCTCGGCCTGGTGGTGGCGCACATCCTGGCGCTGCACGAGGTCGGCTCGAACAACCCCGACGGCGTCGATATCAAGGAGCACAAGGGTCCGGACGGCAAGCCGCTGGACGGTATCCCGTTCCATCCCTATCACACGGCGAAAGACGTGCCGGCCTGGGCGGTGTTCGCGATGGTGTTCGCGATCATCGTGTTCTTCGCGCCCGAGATGGGGGGCTACTTCCTGGAGCACGCCAACTTCGAGCCGGCCAACCCGCTGAAGACGCCGGAGCACATCGCGCCGGTGTGGTACTTCACGCCCTTCTACGCGATTCTCCGCGCGGTGCCGGACAAGCTTGGCGGCGTGCTCGCCATGGGTGCGGCGATGTTCCTCCTGTTCCTGCTGCCGTGGCTGGACCGCAGCCCGGTGCGTTCGATCCGCTACAAGGGCCCGATCTTCAAGGTGGCCCTGACGTTGTTCGTTATCAGCTTCGTGATGCTGGGGTGGCTGGGCCTGCAGCCGGCGACCGGCCTGTACACGATCCTGACACGCGTGTTCGCGGTGCTCTACTTCGCGTTCTTCCTGCTCATGCCGATCTACTCGAAGATCGACAAGGCAAAGACGCCTCCTGCGAGGGTGACCTACCATGGCTAGGCCTTTCCCGATGCTCGTGGTGGCGCTGCTGCTGGCGGCAGCGCCCGGTATGGCCGGCGCCGCCGGGCCCGGCTTCCCGCTGCAAGATTCCGGCGCGGATGTGGGGAACCAGGCCTCTCTGCAGCGTGGCGCGCAGCTGTTCATGAACTACTGCTCGGGGTGCCATTCCCTCGAGTATGTCCGCTACAACGCGCTGGCCGAGGGTCTCGGGCTGACCGACGAGCAGGTGGCCGAAAACCTGCGGTTCACGAGCGACTCGCCGCACGACCAGATGACCATCGCCATGCCGAAGGACGATGCCGCCGGCTGGTTCGGCCAGGCGCCGCCCGACCTCTCGCTGATGGCCCGGGCACGCGGCACGGACTACATCTACACCTTCCTCAAGTCCTTCTACGTCGACCCGGGCTCGCGTGTGACCGGCGTCAACAACAAGGTCCTGTCCGGCACCTCGATGCCGCACGTGCTGTGGGAGCTGCAGGGGCTCCAGGAAGCCGTGTACCGCCAGGAGCAGGGTCCCGACGGCGCTAGCCGAGAGGTCTTCGAGCGCTTCGAGCTCGTCCAGGCGGGCAGCATGACGCCCGAGGAATACAGCCAGGCGGCGCGGGACATCACGGCCTTCCTGAGCTGGGCTGCCGAGCCCATGCAGCTCGAGCGCCAGCGCCTCGGGATCGCCGTACTGCTCTTCCTGCTGGTCCTGTTCGGGTTCTCCTGGGCTTATTACAAGGAGCTCTGGAAGGACGTGAAGTAACCTTCCGTCAGGCGGCTTCGGTCGCAGGCGAGGCAACATGACGCTTTTCTCCAACCCCACCTGTCCGCACAGCCACCGCGTCCGCATCGTGCTCGCGGAGAAGGGCATTAGCCTGGACGTGGTGGACGTCGAGTCCAGTCTTCCCGAGGACCTCATCGAGCTGAACCCGTACAACAGCGTGCCGACGCTGGTGGATCGGGACCTCGTGTTGTACGACTCCCGCATCATCGCGGAGTACCTCGACGAGCGTTTTCCTCACCCGCCGCTGATGCCTGTCGACCCAGTCAGCCGCGCCCGCTTCCGGCTTGCGCTTTACCACGTGGAGCGCGACTGGTACTCGCTGGTTGACGACCTGGAGCACGGGGACAAGAGGACGGCCAACAAGGCGCGCAAGACGCTGCGCGAGAGCTTGCTGGCGAGTGCCGAGCTGTTCGGCGTCAAGCCCTTTTTCATGAGCGAAGAGTTCTCGTTGGTCGACTGCAGCATCGCGCCGATCCTCTGGCGGCTGCCCCGCTGGGAAGTCGACCTGCCGCCGAGCCACGGCCGGCCCATAATCAAGTATGCGGAGAACCTCTTCAGCCGGCCCTCCTTCCGCGCCAGCCTGACCGAGCTGGAAAGGGAGATGCGTCCCTGAGCACGCGCGGCCAGGGGCGCAAGCCACGACGGCCCTACCTGCTGAGGGCCATGGTCGACTGGATCTCGGACAACGGCGAAACGCCGCACATCGTGGTGGATGCCAATGTCGAGGGCGTGCGCGTCCCGCCGGAGCATGTCCACGAGGGGAAGCTGGTCCTGAACATCGGCGCCAGCGCCACCCAGGGCCTGCACCTGGGCGACGACACGCTCGACTTCAGCGCCCGTTTCGGCGGCGTCCCGTTCCCCGTCAGCATCCCGGTGCGGGCCGTGCTCGGCATCTACGCCCGGGAGTCCGGCGAGGGCATGATCTTCACGGATTCCGAGAGCGAGCCGCCCGACAACGACGGGCCCAACGGCGGGTCGGACGACGACAAGCCGAAGGGCCCGCCGAAGCTCAGCGTCGTCAAGTAGCCGCGGCACTTCCGGGGCGGGGCCTCGCGTCCCCATTCGTGCCTGCGCTGTGGTTGCCCCTCGACCGCGCTCGCGCGCTGTCAGCACCTCCCCTCGCTTGGAATTCTTATGCCGCTCGGCGAGGTGCTGACATCCCGCGGCGCTGCCAACGCGGTACGGCCACGCCCCCGGAGCGCCGCGACAGCGTAGCGGCCGACACCAATGAGTCTCGGCAGCGCCTCGGGACAGCCGGCCGGCGCGCGCTGTCCCTGGCTCGGCATTTTCTCCGCGCCCGCCCAGCACCGGTGCTCAGGGCGCAGTGCCACGGGATGTCGTCACCGCACCGAGCGATATAAAGATTTCTTGAGCGAGGGGTGGTGACGGCAGCGCGTGGCACGGTCGGGTAGTGGATGACAGTGCGAGCGCGGTCAGGTGGTTGGGCGTAAGCGCGGTCAGCCGGTTCGGGCGCGCGAGCGCGGGCAGGTCAGGCCGGGTCGGGCAGCGTCTTGCCGGGGTTCAGGATGCCGTCCGGGTCGAATGCGCGCTTCACCGCATGCATCACAGCCAGCGTCTCCGCGTCGATCTCGAGCCCGACGAAGGCCCGCTTGCTACGTCCGATCCCGTGCTCCCCGGACAGGGTCCCGCCGAGTTTCAGCACCGCCCGGAACACGTCCTCGACGCAGTCCTGCATCCGTCCCAGGTCGGCCTCCTCGCCCAGTACGTTGACGTGCAGATTGCCGTTGCCTGCGTGCCCGAATGTGACGATGCGAACCCGATGCGCGGCCGCCAGTCGTTCCAGCCGGTCGGTGAGCTC
>JASFEC010000098.1:0-8113 GCA_050125045.1 Gammaproteobacteria bacterium
CGCCGGCGGCCGCGGCCAGCAGCGGCAGGCCGATCAGGAGGCCGGTCATCCGGACTGGCCGTTGCTCCCGCTCAGAGCACCATCAGCGCCGCCAGCCCGAGAAAGGCGAAGAATCCGACCACGTCGGTGACGGTCGTGACGAACGGCCCGGACGCCAGCGCCGGATCGACGCCCATGCGGTCGAGCGCCAGCGGCAGCACGATCCCGGCAAAGGCCGCCGCAGCCAGGGTCAGCATCATGGCCATCGCGATGACCACCGCGAGCATGGGCAGGCCGAACCAGAATGCCGCCACCAGGGACATGATCATTCCGAAGGCGGCGCCGTTGAGTACGCCGACGACGACCTCGCGCCACAGCACCCGCCGGGCGTTCTTGCCGGTCAGCTCGCGGGTCGCGAGCGCCCGCACCGCCACGGTCATCGACTGGGTGCCGGCATTGCCGCCCATGGAAGCCACGATGGGCATCAGCACGGCCAGCGCCACCAGAGCGTCGATCTCGGCCTCGAACATGGAGATCACGAACGAGGCGAGGATCGCAGTCAGGAGATTCACGAACAGCCACACGAAGCGGCCCCGCGTCGTGTCCCAGATCCGGTCGCTGAGCGAGCTCTCCTCGCTGACGCCGGCCAGGCGCAGGATATCCTCTTCGGCCTCCTCGTCCAGCACGTTCATGGCATCGTCGATGGTGATCACACCCACCAGCTGCCCGGCCTCGTCCACTACCGGCATCGAGATGAGGTGGTACTTGTTGAACAGGTGTGCGACCTCGGCCTCGTCCTCGCTCGCCCGGACGGTGCGGAAGCTCTCCTCGGTGATGTCCTTCAGCAGCACGTCGCGCCGCGACGCCAGCATCCGGCCAAGCGTCACGTAGCCGGTCGGGTGGCCGTCCGGGTCCATCAGGATGACGTGGTAGAACTGGTCCGGCAGCCATTCGGCGGCGCGCAGGTAGTCGATCATCTCGCCGACGTTCCAGCCCTCCGGCGCGGTGACGGTCTCGACCTGCATGAGGCGACCCGCCGAGCCTTCCGGCCAGGACATGGCGCTCTGGACGGCCGCCCGGTCCTCGCTCTCCAGTGAGTCCAGAATGAAATCGCGCTCGGGCTCCTCGAGGTCCTCGAGGATGTCGACGAGGTCGTCGGAATCGAGCTCGCGCACCGCCTCGGCCAGCACGTCGGGCGGCAGCACTTCGATGACTTCTTCCCGGATCGACTCGTCGATCTCCGAGAGGATCTCACCCTCGAATTCGGCCGCGTAGAGCCGCAGGAAAGTCGTGCGCTGGTCCGGGTCGATCTGCTCGAGCAGGTCGGCAATGTCGGCCGGATGGACGGGTTCCAGGGCCGTCCTCAGCGCGACCGCGTCCTCGGCCGCGATGGCGGCCCGGATCACTTCCCACTGCTCGGGCGTGAGCTCCTCGAGGACCTCGGCGACGGCCTCGGTGGGTTCAGGCTGCTGCATCGGGGTCTCCTGGTCGTGGGCGCGGCCCCGCTATCTTACGCGTACTCGCCGTGACCGGCTGAAGGCGCTCAGCCCCCATCTCGGCTCAGCCGTCGACGGGCAGCACCGGCCGCTGGGCATCCTCACCTGGCGCGACGTGATGCGCGCGCTCGAGGTGAGTGACCGCGACCCCGGCTAGCGCCCCGGCCTCAGCGGGCCGCCCGCAGCGTCGCCAGCTTTTCCCGGGCCAGCGCCGGGTAGGGATAGTCCCCGGTCGGGTTGGCCCAGGTCGCCAGGGCGCGCTCGAGGGACCGAATCGCCTCGGCAGCACGTCCCTGCTCGGCCTGCACCAGGGCCAGTTCGTAGTTGGCGCGGCCGTTGGACGGCTCGGCCGTGAGTGTCGCCCGGAGCTGTTCCTCGGCGGCGTTGAGGTCCCCGAGCTCGCGGTAGACCCGCCCCAGCTGCTGGGGGATGCTGGTGTCCGTGGGCGAAAGCCGGAGCTCCTCCTCGTAAGCCGCAAGCGCCTGCTGCCACTCGCCCCGGATCTCGTGCAGGCGGCCCTGGCCGAAGAGAATGTCCCGCTCCAGCATGTTCAGGCCGGTCCGCTCGAGCATGTTCCGCGCGTCGTCCAGTGCGGCCGCCAGTGCGTCTGCATCCTCCAGGGTCTCGTAGACCGCGATGCGCCCGATCGGGACCAGCGCATCCATCGGCGCCTGCATTTGCGCCGCCAGCGACTCCAGGCGCTGCAGCGCCTCGTCGGTCCGGCCGGCGCGGAGGAAGGCCCTGAGACCCAGCAGCCGCAACTGGATATTGGCGATCGGCGGCTGGAACTTTGCCCCCGCCTCATCCCTCTGCAGCTGGTAGTCCAGGGCACGCTCGAAGTCGGCGCGATAGGCGTGATAGCGCCGGATCGAGCGCAGCACAGTGAAGCGCTGCTCCGGCGTCTTCGCCGCCGCGAGCCCCCGCTCGTAGGCGGCCTCAGCGGCCTCGAACTCGCCGAGATCGGCGTGGAGCTCGGCCAGCCCGATAATGACGCCGACGTTCTCCGAGGTGACCAGGGACGCCCGCTCGTAGAGGGAGCGCGCCGCCTCGTGGTTGCCCACCCGGCTTTCCAGCTCCGCCAGCTGGATGAACCCACCGGGCTGGTCAGGCTGCTCGCGGACGATCCGCTCGTAGGCGACGCGGGCGGCATCCGGCCGGCCCAGCTGCTCGTTGAGCTCGCCCACCTGCTCGACGATGTCGAGGCGCGTCGGGTCCAGCGCCAGGGCCCTCTCGAACGCTTCCAGCGAGCCCTCCCGGTCGCCCTGGAAGCTCCGGACCTGCGCCGTGTAAAGCTGCGCGTCCAGGTCCTGCGGATAGAGCTCCGCCCACATCTCGTAGACGGCAAAGGCCTTCGGCAGGTCGCGCTGCATGGCATACCATTCCGCGCGCACCGCGAACTGGAAGCGCTCCGGCATGCGGTAGACGTGATCCATGGTCGTGCGGATGGCTTCCTGGGCGGCGGGCACGTCGCCGCTGAGGACGCTGAGCTGGTAGAGCGCGAACGCGGCCGCCGCGAAGGTGGGATCCAGCTCGACCGCCCGCCGCAGCGCTGCCCGGGCCCCCTCGAAGTCGTCCCGCTCGAACAGCAACCAGTCTGCTTCGCCGAAGGCCCGCAGGGCCTCGATGGAGGCCGTGGCATGGTCCCGGGCCGGCATGTCCAGGCCGTTGTCCACGTACCTGGCCGGCAGGTCCAGGTCCTCGCGCAGCTGCACGGCCGCCTCGTCGATCAGCGCCAGCAGGTCCGTGCCCTCGTAGCTGCGCTCAGTCACGACCCCGCCCCGCTCCGCATCATGGAGCAGGACGGAGAAGCGGAACACGGCGCCGTCGTAGGAGAAGGTCCCGTCCGTGAAGTACTCGACGTCGATTTCGCGCGTCAGGCGCCGCTTGAGCGGGCGCGGCACCTCGCTCACCTCGTAACCCGCCGCACGGGCCTTGTCCCGGTACAACGCCACCGGCCGCAGGTCGATGAACATGTCCTGCACCATGTCGATGCTGAGCACCTTGAGCGCGCCGAAGGCCAGGGCAGTCGCGTCCTCGCCGCCCGCCTCGACTTCGAAGGGGAACACCACCAGGCTCTTGCGGAACTCGCTCTTCGGCACCACGCGCTCGACCGCGTTGCCCTCCGGGTCCTCGACCGTCACCGTGGTGGTCATCGCCCCGAGGTCGCGGCCCGCGAACAGCGCTGCCAGGATCCCGACCGTAACCAGGCCGTTGATGGGAATGAAGATCTTCTCGGCCCGGCGCCACTCGTCCGGACCGCGCCGCCCGTGGTACCAGGTGAACAGCGCGACGCTGGGGAGCATCAGCAACAGCAGCAACAGCACCAGGTTGGTCAGGTGCGGCGAGAGCAGGAACCGTTCCTCGAGGAAGGCGAAGAACTCCACCATGACCCACGAGCCGGCCAGGTAGGCCGCGAGGTACTGCGGTACGCGACGTTCCAGCAGATTCCTGGTGATGCCCTTGCTCATAAGGCCTCCCCCTGCGCCACGAGCCAGTCCGGCCACCTTAACATTCGCTGCACTGCAGCCAGGCCGATTCTACCCGGGCCGGAAGGCCGAATCATGACGGGACTGCGTGTCTCTACCAGGTCCAGAGCCAGGTGGCGACCAGGCCGGCCGCAGCGCAGCCGAGCAGCGGCAGTCCGACGCGCAGGGCGATCTTGCGGCCGCCGATGAACGTGGCCATGCCGCCCTTCACCACGCTGTTGACGGCCGCGGCGAGCACGATGCCGGTGACGGCCACCGGCAACACCAGGTCTTGCTGGCTCATGCGCGCCAGCGAGAGCGTGATGGCATCGACGTCGGCCACGCCCGACGCGGCGGCCAGCGCCAGCACGCCACCCTCTCCGAACCAGTACTGCAGGGCCTTGCCGAGCACCATCACGAGGGCCAGCAGAATGCCGAATCCGAGGGCGGTCCTCAGCTCGAGAGGGTTTCTCTCCGGGGCGAAATCTTCCGTGACCCGGTCCGACGATCCTCGCCAGTACGCCAGGGCAGGTGCATATGCGAGCAATGCCATGACTGCCGCGGGCACAACGAGGAGCCGAAAGAGCGCCGGGTTGAGGACGCTGGCGACCAGCACCATGCGGGGAAACATGGTCCCGCAGGCCAGCAGGATGCCAGTGGCCACCATGGGCGGCGGCACCTTGTCGTGCCGGCACATGCGGGAAAAATGCAGCGTCACCGCGGTCGAGGACGCCAGTCCGCCGAACAGCCCGGTGAACACGGTGCCACGGCGTGCACCACCGATCTTGATCGCGAAGTAGCCGGCGAAAGAGATGAGTGCAATCAGGACGACCATCCACCAGATGGCATAGGGATTGAGTGCCTGCCACGGGCCGTAGCCCTCGTTCGGCAGGATCGGCAACAGGACGACCGAGATCAGGAGAAGCTTGATGCCGGCCTGCAGCTCCCCCGCCTCGAGCCCGCCCACCCAGCGGTGGAGCGTCGGCTTGTAGCTCAGCAGGAGCGTGGTGACGACGCCGCAGGCCGACGCGAGGGCCACCTCGCCCATTGCCGCGAGCGCGCCGAAGACGAAGGTGAGGAGCCCGGCGACCAGGCTGGTGATGCCGACGTCCTCTTCGCCCTGCCGCTGGTTGACCACGTAGACCGCCGCGAGCGCACCGGCCAGGCCGATGAACGCCAGGCCCAGCACCAGGGCCCCGAGCCGTTCGGCCAGCACGGCCAGGAGCCCGCCCAGCAGGCCGACCAGCCCGTAAGTGCGGACGCCGGCAATGCGCCCGCCCTCCCCGGCTTTGCGCTCGTGCCAGCCGCGCTCGACGCCGACCAGCAGCCCGATCGCCAGGGCCACGCCCAGGTGATAGAAGACCAGCTGTGCCTCGCTCATATCCTAAATATAGTCGTCGGGCGAGCCCCCGGCGCTAAACGGGCCGGCATGGGCCCCTTAACTTTTCGCGGCTCTGGACTATAGTTTTTCCATCAGGCCCGGCCGCGCGTCGAGCGGAGTGCTCCGCGTGGAACCTCCCCTGCACCGGGCCGTATCGGAAGGCCTGCCATGAAGCTCCGAATCTCGTTACTTTTCATTACCTTTGCCTCTCTCCTGGTCGCCACCAGCGCGCTCGCTTACGACTGCAGCAACCTCCCCGAGTGGAAGCGGCAGGCTTACTACCAGCCCGGCTCGGAGGTCCAGTACCAGGAGATCGCCTACCGTAACGAGGAGGCCTCCAAGAGGGACTTTCCCGACGCGGGCTATCCCTGGACCTCGCTCGGCGAGTGTGAGGCCGCCGGCGGCGGGGGTAGCGGCGGTGAGCCCGTGGTCCCGCAGGACATCCAGGTCTATGGCGCCTGGCATTGCGGCAATGATTACTGCACGTGGGCCGGCGTCAGGGAGATAGACGAGTTCGACTCCCAGAACCACTGGCTGATCGATCGGGGCGACGGCAGCGGGCTGCCGAGCGTGAACCTCGTGGTGCTGAGCTTTGTGCACCCGCTGCGGCTGCTGGACGGCACCACCGACGACCAGACCCTGAATGGCGTGCCGCGCGGCATGAACCAGGAAGTGGTCGACTATTTCAAGGACCACGGCATCCGCGTGATGCTCTCCATTGGCGGCATTACCTACGTCGACGCGTGGAACCAGGCGCTGGCCGAGGACGCCCGGCAGCTCGGGCTGAACGCGGCGGCCGTGGCCGGGCAGCTAGGCGTCGGGATCGAGATCGATTACGAGGAGAACCGCAACCCGAATCTCGAGGGCCTGCAGGACTTCGTCGACGCCTATCGCTCCGTCCATCCCTACGATGAGACCGGCGCCAACCACGCCGCCCGACTGACCATCGATCTGGCGGCCGGCGACCGCTGGCTGATCGCGCTGACCGAGAAGGCCACCCGCGACTGGCTGACCACCAACAACCCAGTGCTCGACTACGCCAACGCCATGGTGACGCCGCGCCAGCCCAAGGCGGCGGACGCGATCGAGAACTGGCAGGAACACGTGGACGGCAAGCCGCAGTACGACCCGCCGATCCCGCCGCTGGCGCCGGCCAGGTTCACCGGCAGCCTGTGGCTGACCGGCCGGAAGCCGGTACCCGAGTGCAGGGACTTCACCGACTCTTTGCAGCACCCGAGCGCGACCGGCGAGTTCGTCCAGACGGTGCTGCCCAATGGCGCCGGCACGACCCATGGCATGCTCGGCTACATGTTCTGGGCCGCCGAATGCCAGGGCACGCGCGCAGCCTGCACCATCCCGGCCGACAACAACACCTGCGAGGGCGGCATGGGCGTGGCGGCGATGCATTACGAGATCCCGGTCCCGATGCCGCCGCTGCGGCAGGACTGACCCCTCGCCCTTGCGCGCTCGGCGAACCGCGCCCAGTCCGGCTACCATGGGTCGGAACTGGGGCGACGGGCATGACTGTGCTTCGAAGTCATTTCCTGCATCGCGGACTGAAGCTCTCCTATCTCGACTCGGCGTCGGGAGATGCCACGCGCCCGGCCGTACTGCTATTACACGGCTTTCCCGACGAGGCCACGCTCTGGTCACAGCAGATCACCGCACTGCACACGGCCGGCTACCGCTGTATCGCGCCGGACACGGTCGGCTGCGGCGAGTCCGACATCGCGCCGCGGCTGCGCGACTACCGGGCGCTGGAGATTGTCGGCGACCACGTCGCGCTCCTCGACGAGCTCGGCATCGCCCGGGCCCACGTGGTCGGCCATGACTGGGGCGCCGTGCTCGCGTGGCTGCTGGCGGGCCACTTCCCGAAGCGCGTCCTGAGCCTTGCGGTCCTCGGCGTCGGCCATCCCACGGCTTATGCCCGCGCCGGCCTGAAGCAGAAGCTGCTGGCCTGGTATACCTATTACTTCCTGCTGGCGGGGATCAGCGACCGCCTGCTGCAGGGCGACAGCCCGCTCAGCCTCACCCGGTACTTCCAGCACCCCCGCAAGCAGCAGGTCCTCGAGCGGCTGCGCCGCCCCGGGCGCATGACTGCGGCGCTGCGGATCTACCGAGCCAATGTGGCGACGGTCCTGCTGCAGCGGCATCCGCATGCGCGGGCGCCAACGCTCGGCATCTGGGCCGAGGGCGACCGGTTCCTGGTCGAGTCGCAAATGACGCGCTCCGAGGCGTGGGTCGACGGCCCATGGCATTACGAGCGCTTCCCCGGCGATCACTGGACGCCAGTGGGAGAGGCGGGGCGGCTGAACGAGGCGCTGCTCGGCCATCTGCAGCAAGCGGAGTAAGCGACATGGCCGACATCGCGGCATGCGAGGAGCCACTGAGTGCATAAAGCCGGCAACGAGGTCGGCTTCTGGTCGGCCGTCGCCATGGGCATCGGCGCCATGGTCGGCGCCGGGATCTTTGCGCTCATCGGCGAGGCTGGTTCCATCGCCGGCAGCGCGGTGTGGCTCTCCTTCCTGGTCGGCGGGCTGATCGCCCTGCTGAGCGGCTACTCGCTCGGCCGGCTCGGGGCGCGCTATCCCGCCGCCGGCGGCGTGGTGGAGTATCTCGTCCAGGGCTTCGGCGTGGGCCGTTTCTCCGGGACCATGAGCGTGATGATGTACATCGCGGCCCTGGTGGCGGTATCGCTCGTGGCCCGGACTTTCGGCTCCTATGCCCACGCCCTGCTGCCGGCGGGCTCGCCGGGCTGGCTGGTCGAGGTCTTTGCCGCCGCGGTGGTGCTG
>JASFEC010000099.1:0-8063 GCA_050125045.1 Gammaproteobacteria bacterium
ACGACTTGGAAGTCATAGCTGACCTCTTCCATCGGGAAGGGGATGTACTGGTCGGCCTGCAGCGCGACCTGGCCCTCGAGCTCGTTCTCGTTGAAGCTCGCGGGCAGCTGGATGACCTTGGTGATCGCCGCGTCCCCGCTGATCGCGACCGCGGCGTCGCGCGACCGCGCGCCGGAGCGCTTGACCGCGCGGCGCACCGCCTCGCCGACGGCCTGGGCGTCGACGATGGCCTTTTCGTTCACTGCGTTGAGCGGGGTCGGCTCGGCCGCGAAGGCCTCCACCCGGTGGTTTTCCCCGGACTTCGACAGTTCGATCAGCTTCACTGAGGAAGTCGTGATGTCCAGCCCGAGCACGGGCTTGGAAGATCTCCGGAACAGCACTTTAAATTTCCTTTTGCATCCGGGGCTTGGAAAGCGAAGATAGACTAGGACATTAACCAATGCAACGGCACTTGCAGCGCCCGCGGCCAACTCGTCATCTGACCGTGGTGCAACAGTGCCGGAGAACTCCCGACCGAATCCGTGATCCGAGTCACGGCTTGGCATATTACATAACGTTGGGGTCGGGGCGCAGGCAGGCCGCAGCGAGCGCCCTGCGCCACGCTGCGCATCGCCCGCAAATTATCCTGTCGCATCCCCGTTGGACTCAAGCAGCTGCCCCCACAGCAGGCCCCGATCCGCCGGCGCGAAGCCTGCCTGGCCCCGTCGCCGGCGGCCGCGTCCCCGGAGGGACGCCCCGACCAAGTGCTAGTATTCTGGCCGCCCCGCCGAAAGGCAAGTTAACCTCTGCCCCCGATGAATGCCCTCCTGCGCATTAGCTACGGCATCGTCGCGATCGCGTCGACGGCCCTGATCGGTCTCGCCCTCGCGGCGATCGGGGCGCATTACTACGTGGCGCCGAGCCTGCCGGATCCGGAAGCCCTGCGCGAAGTGCAGCTCCAGGTGCCGATGCGGGTTTACACCCGCGACGGCCTCCTGATGGCCGAATTCGGCGAGCAGCGCAGGGTACCGCTCGGCCTGGAAGAGATCCCGGAACGGCTCCAGCGCGCCTTCCTCGCCGCGGAGGACGATCGTTTCTTCGAGCATCCCGGCGTGGACTGGCAGGGGTTGACCCGCGCGGCCGTGGCCGTGGCCCTCACGGGCGAACCGAGCCAGGGCGGTGGCACGATCACCATGCAGGTCGCGCGCAATTTCTTCCTCGGCCGCGAAAAGACGATTTCCCGCAAGGTGCGCGAAATCTTCCTGGCGATCCGGATCGAGCGCCTGCTCTCGAAGAACGAAATCCTCGAGCTTTACCTCAACAAGATATTCCTCGGCCAGCGAGCCTACGGGGTCGGCGCAGCGGCCGAGGTGTATTTCGGCAAGACCGTGGACCAACTCACTGTCGGCGAGATGGCCCTGATCGCCGGCCTCGGCCGGCTGCCTTCCATCGACAACCCGGTCACCAATCCCGAGCGCGCGAGCGCCCGCCGCGCCTACGTGCTGCGCCGCATGTTCGAGACCGGCGTGATCCCGGAAACCGAGCTGCAGGCGGCTCTCATCGAACCGGTGGTCTCGAAGATCCACGGGGCGCAGGTCCAGACATCAGCGCCCTGGGTCGCGGAAATGGCGCGGCAGGAAATGCTCGAGCGCTTCGGCCCGGAGGCCTACACGCGCGGCTACGAGGTCGTGACCACGATCGACAGCCGGCTGCAGCCGCTCGCCCAGGCCGCAGTGCGCTCCGGGCTGCTGGGCTACGACCGGCGGCACGGTTTCCGCGGCCCGCTGGCCCGACTCGACCCGGTTCCCGAGAGCCCCGCGGAGGCCGCCCTCGCCCTCGAGGGCTACCCCGAGCCGGCGGGACTGCTCGCGGCGCTGGTCATCGCGGTAGACGAGGACGGCGCCACGGTGCTCGTCCGCGGCGCGGGCGAGGCGCGACTGGCCTTCGCCGAGATGGGCTGGGCGCGCCCCTACATCAACGACGACCGGACGGGGCCCGCTCCCGAGACGACGGGCGATGTGCTGGCGGCCGGCGACGTCGTACTGGTCCAGCGTGAGGGCGAAGGCTGGCGGCTGTCGCAGGCGCCGGAGGTCCAGGGAGCGCTGGTGGCCCTGGATCCTCACGACGGGGCCGTCGTAGCCCTGAGCGGCGGGCTCGACTTCGAATACAGCAAGTTCAACCGGGCCACCCAGGCCCGCCGGCAACCCGGCTCTGCCTTCAAGCCCTTCGTCTACTCCGCGGCACTCGAGCGCGGCCTGAGCGCCGCCACGGTCATCGTCGATGCGCCGGTGGTGTACGACGACCCGGGTCTCGAGGACACGTGGCGGCCGCAGAATTACACCGGCCGCTTTTATGGGCCGATGCGGCTGCGGGAAGCGCTCGTGAAGTCCCGCAACCTGGTGTCGATCCGGCTGCTCGAGGAAATTGGCATCAACTTCGCGGCCGAGCACGCGGCCCGCTTCGGCTTCCCACCGGGAGCCATGCCGCGCAATCTCACGCTCGCCCTCGGCAGCGGCACGGTCACGCCGTTGCAGCTGACCGCAGGTTATGCCGCATTTGCCAACGGCGGCTTCCGCATCGAGCCCTATTTCATCGACCGGATCTACGGGCCGGGCGAAGAGCTGCTGTATCGGCAGGAAGCGCCCTGGGTCTGCGCCGCCTGCGAGATCGAGCGCGCGGAGGCCGAGGCTCGGGGAAACGGGTCGGCACCGGCCGGCGACGAGGAGGCCGACGCTGGTGCGAGCCCCGCGCCGGTTGAGATGGAACCGCCGCCGCGCGCGGTGGAGCCGCGCAATGCCTGGCTCATCGACAGCATGCTCAGCGACGTGATCAGGCGCGGCACCGGCGTGCGGGCCCGCAGCCTCGAACGCAGCGACCTGGCCGGCAAGACCGGGACGACCAACGACGGTCGCGATACCTGGTTCGCCGGCTACAACGGAAACCTGGTGGCCGCGACCTGGGTCGGCTTCGACCAGGAGCGTCCGCTCGGACGTGGCGAGGCGGGCGGCGCGACCGCTCTGCCGCTGTGGATCGACTTCATGGGGCCCGCGCTGGCGGGGAGCGAGCCCAGCCGGATCCCGCAGCCGCCCGGCCTGGTCACCGTCCGCATTTCGGCGGAGACCGGCGAGCTGGCACGGGCCGGCGATCCAGGGGCGATCTTCGAGACCTTCCGGGTCGGGAACGCGCCAGAGGCCCCGGCGCCGGGCGAAGCCCGGTTCCCCACCGGTCGGGAGCAGGACGAAGAGCCGCTGTTCTGAGCGGAGAAGGGTGATGGGACGGCGATCTACAGGCAGGGGCGGAGAAGTTCGCGTGCGCATTGCGGAGGAGGCCGCCAGGATCATCCGGGAACAGGGAGTGCGGGATTTCCTGCTGGCCAAGCGCAAGGCGGCGGAGCGACTCGGCATCACCGATCGCCACGCGTTGCCCGCCAACCAGGAGATCGCAGACGCGCTGGCCGCGCAGCAGCGGCTGTTCGGCGGGGCCGAGCACGAGGCGAACCTCCGCGCCCTCCGCGAGGAGGCTCTGCGCGCGATGCGGCTGCTGGACCGGTTCCGTCCCCGACTGGTGGGTCCGGTGCTGGCCGGCACCGCGACGCCGCACACTGACGTCTCGCTCCACCTGTTCGCGGACGTGCCCGAGGACGTGGCCTTCCTGCTGATGGAACGGGGCATCCGCTACCAGGCCGGCGAGCGCCGCGTGCGGCTGGGCAACGGCAGTCACGCCTCCTACCCGAGCTTCGCCTTCGACCTGGGCGGGGCGCTCATCGATGCAGTGGTATTCCCGGAGCAGGCCGTGCGGGAGGCACCGACCTGCCCGGTTTCGGGCGGGCCCATGCGCCGCGCCCGCGCGGCAGAAGTCGAGGAGCTGGTGGTCGATCCGGCCTAGGGAATGCTTCAGGCGTGGCGGCGCTCGATCGGCACGTAGTCGCGCTGAGCCGGCCCGGTGTAGAGCTGCCGCGGGCGACCGATACGCCGCTTCGGGTCCACGATCATCTCCTGCCAGTGAGCCACCCAGCCCACGGCACGCGCGATGGCGAACATCACCGTGAACATCGACGTGGGAATCCCGAGCGCCCGGTAGATGATCCCCGAGTAGAAATCGACGTTGGGGTAGAGCTTGCGCTCGATGAAATACTCGTCCTCCAGCGCAATCTCCTCCAGCCGCAGCGCGAGCTCGAACAGAGGCGAGTCGGTATGGCCGAGGCGGTTGAGCACCTTGTGGCACATGGTCCGGATCAGCTTCGCGCGCGGGTCGAAGTTCTTGTAGACGCGGTGTCCGAAGCCCATCAGCCTGAATGGGTCATCCTTGTCCTTGGCCTTGGCGATGAACTTCGGAATGTTGTCGACCGAGCCGATCCTCTCCAGCATCGTGAGCACTGCCTCGTTGGCGCCGCCGTGGGCAGGACCCCAGAGCGTGGCGATGCCGGCGGAGATGGCCGCATACGGGTTGGTACCCGAGCTGCCGGCGAGGCGAACCGTCGACGTGCTGGCGTTCTGCTCGTGGTCCGCATGCAGGATGAACAGCAGGTCCAGCGCCTCGGCCGCGACCGGGTCGACGCGGTAGGGCGCGCAGGGCACGGCGAAGAACATGTGCAGGAGGTTGCTGCAATAATCCAGGTCGTCGCGCGGGTAGACGAAGGGTTGTCCCACCGAGTGCTTGTAGGCCGCCGCTGCGATGGTCGGGATCTTGGCAATGATGCGATGGGCGAAAATCTCGCGGTGGCGCGGGCTCTCGATGTCCGTGGAATCATGATAGAAGGCGGACATCGAGCCGACGACGGAGGACAGCATCGCCATCGGGTGGGCGTTGTGATGGAAGCCGTTGAAGTGACGCAGCAACGTCTCGTTGATCATCGTGTGCGTCGTGATGATGTGGATGAACGCCTCGAGCTCGCTGCGCGTCGGCAGCTCGCCGTGGAGCAGGAGGTACGCCACTTCAAGGAAGCCGCTGCGTTCCGCGAGCTGGTCGACCGGGTAGCCGCGGTAAAGCAGCACGCCCTGGTCGCCGTCGATGTAAGTGATGCTGCTCTCGCAGCTGGCGGTGGAAACGAAGCCGGGATCCAGCGTGAACACGCCGAGGTTCTTGAACAGGCCGCCGATATCCACCACGTCGGGCCCCACGGTGCCGCTGCGAACCGGCATCTCGAGTCGCTTGCCGTCTGCGTCGTTGATGATGGTCAGGGTCTTCTCGCTCATGCTGGCCTTCCTGGTGGATTGAAGCGGACCCGCTTCTGGGAGGGGAAAATTATAATCCAGGGGTCGGGCCGTGTCGCGGCGCACCAAGCAAAAAGGGCGCCCGCCAGGCGCCCTTTCGTGCAGTAATGCCGGCTGTCGCCGACTCAGGCGTTCAGGCCGCCGTACTTCTTGCGGAACTTGTCGACGCGACCGCCGGCGTCGATGATCTTCTGCTTGCCCGTGTAGAAGGGGTGGCACTGCGAACAGACTTCCACGTGCAGCTCCTCACCCAGTGTGGAGCGAGTGGTGAAGGTGTTGCCGCAGCTGCAGACTACCTTGATCTCGGAATACTCGGGATGAATGTTCGGCTTCATGGTCGGCCTTCCGTCAGGGGGCGTCATGGGAAAAGCTCGCCATCATAACCAGCACTGCACGCCGCGGCAAGGGCAATCTCTCCGCGTGGGACGGACGCGGCCGCCGCGCCGGCTCGCCGGGAACTCCAGCCGGCCGTCACATCGGACGCTGCAGCGCACCATGGTGTTGAGGAAGTGCTTTAGGTTTCGAGCGCTACGCGGAATCGTCCCTAAGGCTTCGTGGCTTATCCACAAAAGCTGTGGATAAGTCTGTGCATCAAGGCTTGATGAACGGCACCGGATACGGTGGTGTTCTGGCGCGACTCGATTTGGCGAAAAATTAACCAGCCCTATTAACGCCTAATAGAAACAGGTAGTTAGCCCCTTGAGCGGAAGCCTTACCGGCCGCGCGAGGCACGGCCGCAGGTTCCCCGGGGAGATGGCTGGGCGGCCGGCGGCGCAATGTGCATAAGTAGTCACCCCCTCACGCCGGCTCCGGCGGCAGGAACAGCGCCTGCACGTCGTTGAGGAACCGCCGCCCGAGGGCCGTCGGCACCCAGTAATCCGGCGCCGGGCAGGTCATCAGGCCACGCGCCTCGGCCTGCCGGAGCAAGCCGAGCGCCCGGGTGCCGGGCAATCCCGTGCGACGCTCGAGCAGCCCGAGAGTGAAGCCACCGACCAGCCGCAGCGCATTGAGCATGAACTCGAACAGCAGCTCGTCCGGGCCGGGCCACTCCTCGCCCTCCAGACGAGGCCCCTCGAGCCAGCCGAGGGGACGGCGGCGGCGCCGGCGGCGCAGTATCCGACCATCGGCCAGCGTCAGCTTGCCGTGGGCGCCCGCCCCAAGGCCGAGATAGTCCCCGAAGGACCAGTAGTTCAGGTTGTGCCGGCACTCGCGGCCCGGCTGTGCCCAGGCGGACACCTCGTAGCGCCGGTAGCCGGCCGCCTCCAGGCTTTCGGCGGCAGCGCACTCCATGTCCCAGCAGGCATTGTCATCGGGCAGTTGCGGCGGGTGCCGGTGGAAGGGCGTGCCCGGCTCCAGGGTCAGCTGGTACAGCGACAGGTGGGGCGGCCGCGCCCGCAAGGCTGTAGCCAGGTCGGCCGCCGCGTCCGCGGGCGTCTGGCCGGGCAGCCCGTACATCAGGTCGAGGTTGAAATTGTCGATCCCCGCCCGCCCCAGCGCCTCGATGGCCCGCAGCGCCTCCCGGCCGTCGTGGATGCGGCCGATCGCCTGCAGCAGGCCATGCTGGAAGCTCTGCACGCCGAGCGAGACCCGGTTGACGCCCGCCGCGGCGAAGTCGGTGAAGCGACCCCGCTCTATGGCCCCGGGGTTGGCCTCCAGCGTTACCTCGGCGTCCGGCGCCAGCGGTAGCCGCTCCGCCAGCCCGGCGAGGAAACGCGCCAGCTCCGCGGGCGGGCAGAGACTGGGCGTGCCGCCGCCGAAGAAAACCGTCGCGATGGTCCTGCCTGCGGCCAGCGAGAGGTCGTCCTCGAGGTCGGCCAGCAGGGTGTCGACGTAGCGGGCGAACGGGGCCGGCCCGCGCAGCTCGTGGCTGTTGAAGTCGCAGTAGGGACACTTGCGCACGCACCAGGGCAGGTGCACGTAGACGCCCAATGGCGGTAGCGCCGCAGGCTCGCCGCCTATGGCACACCTCCGGCGATCGCCGCCTGTCCCAGCAGCAGGCGGCGCAACTCGGCGAAGGCGCGGCCGCGGTGGCTCGAGCGGTTTTTCTCGTCCGCGTCGAGCTCCGCCGCCGTGCGCGTGTCGTCCAGCGGGAGGAACACCGGGTCGTAGCCGAAGCCCCCGCTGCCGCGTGGCGCCCCTGCGATGCGGCCCTCCCAGCAGCCCTGGCACACCACGGGCAGGGGATCGGCGGCGTGCCGGAGGTAGACTGCGACGCAGACGAAGCGAGCCGTCCGTTCCGCCGCCGGCACGCCCTCGAGGGCCGCCAGCAGTTTCGCCATATTGGCAGCGTCGCTGCCGGCCTCCGAGTATCGCGCCGAGTGGATGCCCGGCGCGCCGCGGAGGGCATCGACGACCAGCCCGGAGTCGTCGGCGATCGCCGGCAAGCCGCTCCCGGCTGCCGCATGTCGCGCCTTGAGCAGGGCGTTCTCGATGAAAGTGGCGCCGGTCTCGTCGGCGGACTCCAGACCGAAGGCAGCCTGCGCGACGACCTCGATGCCGCCGTCGGCGAGCAGGGCCCCGATCTCGCGCACCTTGCCGGCATTGCCGCTGGCGAGCACCACGCGCCGCGACACGAAACTCACCCGGCCAGCGCGGCCCGCTGCAGCGCGAGCAGCTCGTTGATACCGGCGGCGGCCAGCTCGAGCAGCTGGTCCAGCTCGCCGCGATGAAAGGCATGGCCCTCGGCCGTGCCCTGGAGCTCGATGAAGGCCCCGGCCTCGTTCATCACCACGTTCATGTCGGTCTCGGCTTCGGCGTCCTCGGCGTAATCGAGATCAAGCACGGGCGTGCCGCGATAGATACCCACCGAGACCGCCGCCACCTGCCCGTGCAGGGGATCGCGGCGCAGGCCCCGGGCGCGGAGCCCGGTGA
>JASFEC010000100.1:0-8049 GCA_050125045.1 Gammaproteobacteria bacterium
TGAGCGAAAAATAAATCATTATAAACAACCACTTACTTCTTTTTCTCGCGCCCCTTGGCGGCGGCCTCGTTTTGCGTCCGCGTCCTGCCGCCGCCGAATACGCTCCGCTGGAACTCCTGCCAGGCGGCCAGGTTCTGCTCCGCGAGCTGGCCCATGGTGGCCAGGGGCGTGTCCTGCATCATCTTCAGCACCTGGTCCTGGAACCGGGACTGCTGGTCGACGAAGGCATCCACGCTCCGCTCGAGGTAGGTGGCGAGAAAGTCCTGCATGGAGCCGCCGTAAAAGCGGATGAGCTGCTCGAGCAGCTCGGCCGACAACAGCGGCCGGCCGGCCTCCTCCTGCTCGACGATGATCTGCAGCAGGATGCTGCGGGTCAGGTCGTCCCCGGTCTTGGCATCCTCCACCCGGACCCGCTCGCCGGCGACGACCAGCTCGCGCACCTCGTCCAGCGTGAGATGGCGGCTCTCGGAAGGGTCGTACAGGCGCCGGTTGGCGTACTTGCGGATGACGCGTTCTTTCATCGACCGGGCTCAGTCCATGTGGTAGCCGCCGTTCACCGACAGGTCGGTACCGGTGATATAGGCGGCATCGTCGGAAACCAGGAACACCACGGCCCGGGCGATTTCTTCGGGCTTGCCGAAGCGGCCGGCGGGGATGGACTCGCGGATACCCTCGCGGATCGGCTCGGGGACCTTCATGATCAGCGGCGACTCGATATAGCCCGGCGAGACCGTGTTGACGGTCACGCCCTTGCGCGCGACCTCGCGGGCCACGGCCATGGTGAAGCCGTGCACGCCCGCCTTGGCGGCCGAGTAATTGGCCTGGCCGAACTGGCCGCGCTGGCCGTTCACGGAAGAGATGTTCACGACGCGCCCGAAGTTCCGGCCGATCATGCCGCCGACCACCGCCTTGGTGGCGTTGTAGACGCTGTCGAGATTGGTGCGCACGACGGCCTTCCAGTCCTCGGGATCGAGGTTCACCAGTCGCCCGTCGCGCGTGATGCCCGCCGCATTGACCAGCACGTCCACCGGCCCGAGCGCTGCCTCCACGGCGGCGACCCCGGCCTGGGTGGCTTCGTAGTCGCCGGCGTCGAAAGCCTCGAGGTGGATACTGATGCCTCGCTCTGCCGCCTCGGCCTGCCAGCGCTGCGCCTGCTCTGCGTCTGCGGGGTGGCCGTTGGCCGCCACCTTGTAGCCTGTCTCGGCCAGCGCCTCGCAGATCTTCCGGCCGATACAGCCGGTTCCGCCGGTCACCAGCGCCGTTCTAACGCTCATGCAGTTCTCCAGTTACTTGTTGGCCCGGGCCGTGACGCCCGCAGGCAGGATAGCGCGTTGTTTTTTGCGATGCAAAAAAGAAGAGGGCGGCCCGCAGGCCGCCCTCTTGCTCTACAGGGTCGTGTCTGAAGAGACTTAGAAGAACACCTGCACGCCGACGCGGAAGGCATCCACTTCGGAGCCATCGATGAACTGGTCGTCGATGGAGTACTCAGCCTTGATGTTGGCGCGATGGCCGCTGATGTAATACGACAGGCCCAGGCCGATGGTGTTGAGGCTCTCGCCGTCATCGGGGTCCTGCTGCTGCCAGCGGATGACCGGCTGCCACTTGCTGCCCGTGGGCAGGAAGGCTGCCGTCAGATTGGTGGTCGTGCCGCCGTTGTAGAACGAACCGCCGGGGCCGCCCACGCCTTCCCAGTCGTAGTAGCCGGCGGTGACGGACAGGTGGCCCATGCCGAGCGTCTTCTCGGCCACGCCGAAGATGCTCATCGCCTGGTGGTCGTCCGCGTCGCTGCGGCCCATCTGGTCGAAGCCCACACCGAAGCTCAGCACGTCCAGCGCACCGAGGCTGTTGGTGTTGAAGAACCAGCCGCCCTGTGGCGAGGCGAAGTTGTACATGATCATGCCGGTCATGCGGCCGTCCTCGCCCGGGTTCAGCTCACCGCGATCACCGCGGAAGTAGCCGGCCCGATAGGCGATGCGGTCGTTGAACAGCAGGCCGCGTGCCTGGATGCCGTCGTCACGCCAGAACGCGATGCCGGCCGTGGTCGGCATGCCCACCAGGGCGCGCGTCGGATAGTCGATCGCGGTGAGGCTGACGGCGGAGGCCTGGTTGTCGATGGAGAACGGCACCAGCTGGCGGCCGACCATGAGGTTGAACGCCGGGGAGACGCGGTAGTCGATGAAGGCGTCTGTCAGTTCCGGGGTCCTCCGGTCGCCGCGAGCGTTGCCGGAAGGCGCGTCGTAGTTGACGAAGAAGAACACCTTCTCCGCGGCCTGGCCGAGCAGCATGATACGGTTGCGACGGGTGAAGACGTCGCTGCTGCGGCTGCCGTCAGCCGTGCCCTCGTCCACGGACTCGTACCAGAACTGGTGCAGGTAGCCCAGCTGGACCCAGGCATTGTCGTTGACCTCGAGCTTCGGGCTCCAGGCGCTGGCCGTGACCGGCACAAGCGCCATGGCGGCCGCCGCCAGCAGGCCGCTGGTTGCAAGTTTCTTCATTCGCATGGTTTTTCTCCTGATGACAGACTGTCTCGCCTGAATTAGTTGTTGTCTGGAGGCAACGCCCCGAACCGCATCATCCATTAATGCGGCACGGGCTTACTATTAGCTCAAAGTATAAGTTTCTGCCACTTTTCTCGGCGGCGCATAAGGGAAAACCGAAGGGGTGCAGCAAAATGCTGCGTGGCGAAAAAACGACGGTCTGGCCGGATGGCCACGGGGATACCACTGGCGGGGGACCCGGCATCGGCCGAGCTGCGGAGCCGCGAGGCCGCAGCATCGCAGTTGCGACCAAGGTCTAATGTACGCTAGTTATGACCAAACCAAGACTCTGGCAAATCATGGTGAACGAGCCCGGGGGCGTCGCCCGCCGACCCCGCCGGCAAGGGAGGATTATTCGATGACCGAATCCAAGGTCTACCCGGTGCCCGAGGGCCTCGCGGCCGCGGCACACTGCGACCAGAAGAAATACAAGGAAATGTATGCGGCTTCCGTGGCCGACCCGGAGAAGTTCTGGGCCGAGCACGGCCGGCGCATCGACTGGATCCGTCCCTACAGCAAGGTCAAGGACGTCTCGTTCGACCGGCATCATCTCCATATCAAGTGGTTCTACGATGGCACGCTGAACGCCGCAGCAAACTGCCTGGACCGTCACCTGGAGCGACGCGGCGACCAGACCGCCATCATCTGGGAAGGCGACGACCCGGCCGACTCCAAGCACATCACTTACCGCGAGCTTTACGAGCAGGTGTGCCGGCTCGCCAACGGCCTCAGGTCGCTCGGCATCGGCAAGGGCGACATGGTCACCATCTACATGCCCATGATCCCTGAAGCTGCTGTCGCCATGCTGGCCTGCGCCCGCATCGGCGCGCCGCACTCGGTGGTGTTCGGCGGCTTCTCGCCCGACTCGCTGGCGGGCCGCATCGAGGATTGCGACTCGAAGCTCGTGATCACCGCCGACGAGGGCGTGCGCGGCGGCCGAAAAGTGCCGCTGAAGGCGAACGTGGATCGCGCCCTCGAGCAAGACAAGATCGACTCGGTTACCAACGTGGTCGTGGTGAATCGCACCGGCGGCAACGTGAACTGGCAGGAAGGCCGGGACGTCTGGTACGAGGAGCTGGTCGCCGACCAGCCGCCGGAGTGCCCGCCCGAGGAGATGGGCGCCGAGGACACGCTGTTCATCCTCTACACCTCCGGCTCGACGGGCAAGCCGAAGGGCGTGCTCCACACGACCGGCGGCTACATGGTCTACGCCTCCATGACCCACGAGTACGTCTTCGACTACCACGAGGGCGATATCTACTGGTGCACCGCCGACGTCGGGTGGGTCACCGGCCACAGTTACATCGTCTATGGCCCGCTGGCGAACGGCGCCGTGACCCTGATGTTCGAGGGCGTGCCGAACTATCCCGACAGCTCACGTTTCTGGCAGGTCGTGGACAAGCACAAGGTCAACATTTTCTACACGGCGCCGACGGCCATTCGGGCCCTGATGCGCGAGGGCGAGGAGCCCGTGAAAAAGACCAGCCGCGCGAGCCTGCGGCTGCTCGGCTCGGTGGGCGAGCCGATCAACCCGGAAGCCTGGGAGTGGTACCACCGCGTGGTCGGCGAGGACCGCTGCCCGATCGTCGACACCTGGTGGCAGACCGAGACGGGCGGCATCCTGATCACGCCCCTGCCCGGCGCCACCGACCTCAAGCCGGGCTCTGCCACCCTGCCGTTCTTCGGCGTGCAGCCGGCGATCGTCGACAACGAGGGCAAAGCCCTGGAGGGCGCGACCGAGGGCAACCTGGTGCTGCTCGACAGCTGGCCCGGCCAGATGCGCACGGTGTACGGCGATCACGAGCGGTTCATCCAGACCTATTTCTCGACCTTCGAAGGCCGCTATTTCACCGGCGACGGCGCGCGGCGCGACGAGGACGGCTACTACTGGATCACCGGCCGCGTCGACGACGTCCTGAACGTGTCCGGCCATCGCATGGGCACGGCCGAGATCGAGAGCGCGCTGGTGGCGCACCCGAAGGTGGCGGAGGCCGCCGTGGTCGGCTTCCCGCACGACATCAAGGGCCAGGGCGTCTACTGCTATGTCACTCTGCAGGTCGGCGAGGATCCGGGGGACGAGCTGAGCAAGGAGCTGCGAGCCTGGGTGCGGCAGGAGATCGGCCCCATCGCCACCCCCGACATCATCCAGTTCGCGCCAGGCCTGCCAAAAACCCGCTCGGGCAAGATCATGCGCCGCATCCTGCGCAAGGTAGCGGCCCACGAGTACGGCAATCTCGGGGACACCTCGACGCTGGCCGATCCGGGCGTGGTGGACGACCTGATCAAGAACCGCAAGCAACTCACCTGAGCGCCGGGCGCGACGCGCCGGAAGGGGTCATGGGCGAGAACGCGCGCATCATCGTGGCGGACGACCACCCGTTGTTCCGGGAGGCCCTGCAGCAGGCGCTCAGTCCTGTGATGCCGGGGGTCAGCTTCCTCGAGGCGGATTCCTTCGACTCGCTGCAGTCGACCGTCGCGTCGTGTGACGACGCGGACCTGGTGCTGCTCGACCTGGAGATGCCGGGCGCCCAGGGCTTCTCGGTGCTGACCTGGCTGCGCACGCAGCACCCGGCGCTCCCGGTCGTGCTGGTGTCGGCGACCAGCGACGCCGGCGTGATGCGGCGCGCCGTCGATCTGGGCGCTGCCGGCTTCATCCCCAAGTCCTCGACCGTGGACACGATCTCCGAGGCCATCACCGCCGTGCTGGAGGGCGAGATCTGGCTGCCCGAGGCCGCGCTCGCTCTGGACGACGCCCAGCTTTCCGCCGACAACGAGCTCGCCCGGCGCGTCGCCAGCCTGACGCCGCAGCAATTCCGCGTGCTCGACATGCTGGCGGACGGCCTGCTCAACAAGCAGATCGCGGCCGAGCTCGAGGTCTCGGAGGCCACCGTCAAGGCGCATGTCACGGCGATCTTCCGCAAGCTGGGCGTGCGCAGCCGCACCCAGGCCGCGGTCGCCGCGCGCCGCATCGAGTCGACCGCCCGCCCGCAAGCCTGACCGCGCTCGGGGTTTCCACGGGGCAACGCCCGCGGGGTGTCATCGCCTCGCCGAGCGAGATAAGACTTCCCGAGCGAGGGGAGGCGATGACAGCGCGGGAGCGCGGTCAGGTCACCCGGCGGCGGCCACCTTGCGGCGCGCCAGCAGCAGCTGGCTCATCATGGCGCGCAGCGCCGCCGGCTTGACCGGCTTGCGCATGATGGCGAAGCCCGCCGCGCGAATGTGTTCCCGCACCGATTCGCCGTAGTCGGCCGTGATCACCACGGCCGGAACGTCGCCCCAGCGCTCGCGCACTGCCGCAATGCTGCGCAGGCCCGTGTCCTCGCCGTCGAGATGATAGTCCGCCACCACGAGGTCCGGGGGTCGCCCGGCGCGTGACAGTGCCGCGACGGCAGCCGGCGTGCCGGTTGCCGTGAGCACCTCGCAGGACCAGCCCTCCAGCAGGTGGGTCATGCCCTCCAGGATGCTCTGCTCGTTGTCGATGCACAGGACGAGCGCCTCGTCGAGCCGCGCTGCCGGCAGCGGGGCCGGCGCCTCGCGGATCGCCAGGGCGGGCGCCTGGGAAATCGGCAAGTCCACCGCGAAGACCGACCCGCGGCCGAGTTCGGAGCGCACCCAGACCCGGTGCCCGAGGGTGCGGGCCATGCGCTGGACGATGGCGAGACCGAGCCCCATGCCCTTGGCACCCAGCTCGTCGCGGGGCTGGAAGCGCCGGAACTCCTCGAAGATATCTCTCTCCAGATGCTCCGCGGCAATGCCCGGCCCCGTGTCGAGCACCTGGATCGACAGGGTGTCGCCACGACGGCGGCAGCCCAGCAGCACCTTGCCGCTCCTCGTATAGCGCAGCGCATTGGAAAGGAAGTTCTGCAGGATGCGCCGCAGGAACTGTCGATCCGTGTGCACCCCCAGGCTGCTGGAGACGGTGCGGAACTCGATGCCACGCTCGCGGGCGATAACGCCGAACTCGACCCCCAGGGTGGCCAACACGTCATCGACCCGGAAGTGGGCGGGCCGGGCCTCGAGGGCGCCGGCATCCAGCTTGGAGATGTCGAGTAGCGCCCCCAGCAGTTCCTCGGCTGCGCGCAGCGAGCTGTCGATTCGCTCCACCGCCCGCAGGGTCCGGGCGTCATGCTCGCCCTGGCCGAGCGCCGAGGTGAACAGGCGCGCGGCATTCAGCGGCTGCAGCAGGTCGTGGCTGGCGGCCGCCAGGAAGCGGGTTTTCGACAGGTTGGCCGACTCCGCGTCCGCCTTGGCGTCGCGCAATGCGCGCTCGATCCGGTTACGCAGCTCGATCTCGCTGCGCAGCCGCCGGTTCACCTCCGAGAGCTCGCGCGTGCGCTCCTCCACGCGCTGCTCGAGCGTGCCGTAGGCTTCCCTCAGCTCCTGCTGAGCGCGGCGCCGCTCAGTGATGTCGTGGAACAGAGCGTAGAACCCCTGCACCTGGCCGTCGGCGTCGAACTCGGGGATGTAGGTGGCCTCGGCGCACCGTGCCCGGCCGTGGTCGTCGCGGGTGGCGACCTCGAAGCTCTGGCGGATTCCGGCCAGCGCGCCTTCCATGTGGGCCTCGCGCTCCAGGAAGCTCTCCTGCCCGAGCACCTCGTCGACCCGACGGCCGCAGATGGCGTCGCGATGCAGGCCGACGGCCTGCTCGTAGGCCTTGTTGACGAAGCGATAGACCAGGGCGCGATCGACGTAGGCGATCAGCACCGGCACATTGTCGGTATAGACCCGGATGTTGCGCTCGCTCTCCCGCAGCGCCTGCTCGGTACGCTTATGCTCGGTGATGTCGCTGAAACTGGCCACGTGCCCGCCTCCCGGCAGCGGATTCACGCGCATCTCGATCACCGAGCCGTCGTCGCGCACGCGCTGGAACACGTGCGGCTCGCTGGCCTCCAGGTGCGCCAGGCGCTTGGCGACGTGGTCCTCGACCGGGCCCGGGCCGCAGCGGCCCAGCCCGGCGTTGTAGCGGATGAGCTGCGCCACCGGCGTGCCGATGCGCAGCAGGTGCTCGGGATAATCGAACAACTCCGCATAGCGCCGGTTCCAAGCCACGATGCGCCGGTCTGCGTCGATCACGCTGATGCCCTCGGCCACGTTCTCCAGCGTGCTCTCGAGCAGGTCCCGGTTGAAGCGCGACACCTGCGAGGCCTCGCCGACGATAGAGGCCACGTCCTCGATCTGCAGCTCCTCGCCCTTCAGGGCGGACACCAGGACGGTGCGGGCCGCGAGCGCGCCCATGGCGCCCGACAGCAGGCGCTCGGTCAGTTCCAGCAGCTTCACGTCGGCGCGCGCATTCTCCGTGTAGAACAGACCGCGCTCACGGAAGTGGTTGCCGAAGGCCTCCGCCGCCTTGGCCGGGCCGATAAAGCGTTCCGCCAGGATACGCAGGTCGCCCACCTTGGCCGCGCCCCGCATGCGCTCGGTGAAGGCCGGGAGCACGCCGTCGTCCAGCCGCTCGGCGTCTTCACCGAGAAAGGCTGCGGCCTGGCGCCGCTCCATCATCCGCGGCGCGCCC
>JASFEC010000101.1:0-7994 GCA_050125045.1 Gammaproteobacteria bacterium
GCTGCCCGGCAGCAGCGTCAGGATCAGCACCAGCTTGACCAGCGCCGCACCGAGCGTGAGGGTGGCGCGCCAGCCATCGTGGCGGCCGAGCAGGAACACCAGCAGCCCGCAAAGCAGCGAGATCGCGGGTGCCAGGACTATGCGGCCGTCCAGCACTTCCATGGCTCAGCCCCCGCCTGCCAGGCCCGCCGCGGCGCGCGCCGCCAGCGTCACGGGACGGCTGCCGAGCAGCCCGCCGAGGAGGGACAGCAACGCCAGCGCCAGCACCGGCAGCAGCATCGACAGGGGCGCCTCGCGGGCCGCCAGGATGTCTTCGCGCAGCGGTGCGCGGAAGTAGAAGGCGTTCAGGATGCGCAGGTAGTAGACAAAGATCAGCAGGGCCCCGACCAGCACCGCCACGGCGAAATCCGGCCGGCCCGCTTCCAGCGCGCCGAGCAGGAGGTACCACTTGCCGAGAAAGCCGGCGGTCGGCGGCAACCCGACAATGGCCAGCGCGCCCAGCAACAGCGCGGCGCCGGTCCAGGGCATGGCGCGGCCGACGCCCCTCAGGTCGCGCAGCGTACGATAGCCCGACTGGTGGATGATCGCCCCGGCGGCGAGGAACAGCGTCGCCTTGATCAGCGCGTGGAAGAACACGTGCACCAGGCCGCCGGTCAGCGCCAGCGGGGTGGCCATGCCGAGGCCGAGCACGATGTAGCCGATGTTGGAGACCGTGGAGTAGGCCAGCATCAGCTTGAGATCTTCTTGCAGCAGCGCCGCGAGCGCGCCGGCCACGATGGCGATGGCGCCCAGCCAGGCCAGGCCCTGGTGTAGCGGTGCCAGCGACAGCCAGTCGATCCCGCCGAACAGCGGCAGCACGCGGACCAGGCCGACCACGCCCAGCTTCACGACCAGCGCCGACAGCATGGCGCTGACCGGGCTCGGTGCGCTGGCGTGCGCGTCCGGCAGCCACAGGTGCAGCGGGAACAACGCTGCCTTCACCATGAAGCCCGCGACCAGGGCGCCGACGGCCAGCAGCACCGGCCCCCGCGTTTCCACCTCGGCCAGCCGCAGCCCGACGTCGGCCATGTTCAGGCTGCCTGTGAGGGCGTGGAGGATGCCAACCGCGAACAGCACCAGCAGCGAGGAGACCGCCCCGGCGACCAGGTACTTGAAGGCCGCCAGCGCCGCGATGCGCCCGCCACCCGCCGCCACCAGGGCATAGCTGGAGACCGACACCAGCTCCATGCAGACAAACAGGTTGAACAGGTCGGCGGCGCAGGCGAAGCCGACCATGCCGCCGAGGTTCACCAGCAGCAGGCTGTAGTACCAGGCCCGGCGCTGCGGCGGCACCGTGGTCTGCGCGTAGCGGCCGCTGAACAGCAGCGCCGCCACGCCGACCAGCGCGATGCCGAGACTGAAGGCGCTGAGTGCGTCGAAGCGTAGCTCGATGCCCCAGGGCGGCGGCCAGCCGCCGACGGTATAGGAGAACGGGCCTTCCAGCAGCAGGCGTCGCAGCAGCAGACCGACGATGCCGAACAGGCCGGCGCCGGCGGCCAGCGCCCAGCCCCAGGCCGCGTCCGGGCGGCGCCAGGCCAGCGCCGGCAGCATAGCCGCCGCGACCAGGGGGAACACCGCCGCCAGCGGCAGCAGGTGTTCCATCACTCTACCCCTTTGAGCTCGTCGGCCTCGATGGTGCCGCACTGGCGCTTGATCTCGATGATCAGCGCCAGCGCCAGCGCCGTGATGCTGACCGCGACCACGATGCCGGTGAGGATCAGGGCGTGGGGCAGCGGGCTGGCGAAGGGACCGGTGACGCCAGGGCCGATCACCGGGGCGGTGCCGCCGTCCACCATCCCGGAGGTCACGATGAAGGCGAACACCGAGGTCTCCATGATGTTCAGTCCGAGCAGCTTCTTCACCAGGTTGGGCTTGGCCAGCACCACGTACAGGCCGATGGAGAACAGTGCCACGAAGGCGAAGTAATCGAGGTTGGCCAGCCCGCCCGCCATCTCAGCGCCCCCGCATCTGCAGGTAGAGGCCAAGGATGATGGCCGCGCCGCCCAGCCCGATGCCGAGCTCGAGCAGCAGCAGCACGGCGTGCCGGGCCCAGTCGGGATGAGCCGGCAGCCCGAGCAGGACGCCCGCACCGGCAACGCCGATGAGCATGGCCACCGCGAAGGCAAGCGGCCCGGCGGCCTGAAGCCACCGCATTACTGCCACGGGCAGCAGCGGCCGCTCCTGTCCTCGTCCCATGACCACGCTCAGCAGCACGAGCAGCGCGCCGAGGATCACGCCGGCCTGGAAGCCGCCGCCTGGCGAGGCCTCGCCGTGCCACAGCACCAGCACTGCGAAGGCGGCGATGAACGGCGCCAGCATGCGGATGACGAAGCCCACCACCGGGCTCGGCGTCACCTCGGGCCCGGCCGTCGCAACCGTCTCCTGGGTCGAAGAGACGGCCGGCGCCAGCACCACCATGACGGCGGCCAGCGCGGCGAAAATCACCACCACCTCGCCGAAGGTGTCGTAGCCGCGGTAGGCGAGCAGCACCGCCGTCACCAGGTTGCGGGAGCCCGTGTCCTCGAGGCCGTGGGCCACGATGTGCGCCGCCACGTTCTGGTGGACCGGCGCCGCGGGGTCGCCCGGCCGCGGCAGGCCGGCCAGGCCCGCAACCATTACGCCCGCCACGGCGGCCAGCACCAGCGCAATGAATATCCGCCTCATCGCTCCCGCCTCCCGGTGCGACCAATGGCCAGCAGGAACAGGATAGTGGTGACGCCGGCGCCGACGGCCGCCTCGGTCATGGCCACGTCGGGGGCGCCCCGGTGGAACCACAGCAGGCACATCACCAGGCTGTAGCCCGAGAACAGGATGGCGGCCGCCAGCAGGTCGCGCGTGCGGGCCACCGCCAGCGCCATGCCGAGCAGGAGCGCGAGCATCACCAGGTCGAACAGCCCGCTCACGGCGCCTCCCCCGTCGGCGGGATGCGCGGCTCGAGCCCGGTGTGGTGCGCGGCGTGGGCCAGCGCATGGCAGGAAGTCGGGCTGGAGAGCAGCACCAGCAGCAACAGCAGCAGGATCTTCAGCGCCTCAGGGTGCGGGGCGACGTACAACGCCAGCGCCAGCAGGATCGAGCCGGCGCCGACGGTGTCGCATTTAGAGACCGCATGCGCCCGGGTGTAGAAGTCCGGCAGCCGCAGCAGGCCCAGGGTGCCGGCGAAAAAGAAGGCGGCGCCGAACAGAGCTAACGCCACCACGATCCAGTGCCACAGGGCCGTCATGACTGCCAGCTCCCGCGGATGCGGCCGGTCTCGAGGAAGCGGCTCGCGGCGATGGTGATGCCGAAGTTCAGCAGCCCGTAGACCAGCGCCACGTCCAGCAGCAGGCTGCGCTCGAAGGCGAGCCCGAGCAGCACGAGCACGACCAGCGCCTTGCTGTTCACGACGTTGGTGGCGAGGATGCGGTCGACCACGGTCGGCCCGCGCCAGGCGCGCCACAGGCAGGCGAAGGCGTTCACCAGGAGGAAGGTCGCCAGGCCCCAGAAGAACGCCGTCATGACGCCCCCTCCTCGCCGAACACCCGCGCGATGCGCCGCTCCAGCTCGCCGGCGAGCAGCCGCCTGGCGGAAGCCTCGTCCAGGCAGTGGACGAGAAAAGCGCCGTCCTCCAAGTCGACGGCCAGAGTCCCGGGGGTCAGCGTCAGCGAAAGCGCGAAAGTGATCCGGGCGGCGCGACTGCGCAGTCCGGTCTCGACGCGCAGCAGCCGCGGGGCGACCGGCAGGCGCGGATCGAGCACCAGCCGAGCCACGTTCAAGGCGGCCACCACCACCTCCGCTGCCAGTCGCGCCAGGTGCCAGGGCACGGTAAGCAGGAGCCGGGCTGGCGTCCCGGGTGCCGCCCCTGCCCAGAGAAAGCGCGCCGACCACCAGCCCAGGATCATGGCCAGCAGGGCGCCGACCATGACGTCCGCTGGCTCGAGCGAAACAGAGACGATCAGCCAGAAGGCGAACACGGCCGCGGCCGCAATCATGGCCGGTCGCGGCCCGCCGGCTCTCGCCTGTCCCTCGTGCGGGACGGGGTTCGTTGCTGGCCTCACGTCGGGATCCCCCCGCGACGCCCGAGGCCGATCCCGCACCGTGACCGGCGCGGGAATCCTCAGGCCCTTCGTTCTCTATAGTAGAGCGCCGCTCGATCCGCCTTGACCCGGGTCAATCGGCCGCGAGACTCAGGGCGTGTAGTAGGTCGGCGTCGCGGGGCCCACCGGCAGGCCGATGACGAATACCCAGAGGAAGAAGAACCCGGTCCAGAGCACGATCAGCGCCGCCGAGTACGGCAGCATCATGGAGATGAGCGTACCGATGCCCGCCTTCGGGACGTAGCGTGCGGCGAACGCCATGATCAGCCCGAAGTAGCTCATCATCGGCGTGATGATGTTGGTGGTCGAGTCACCGATACGGTAGGCCGCCTGGATGATCTCCGGGCTGTAACCCAGCAGCATCAGCATGGGCACGAAGATCGGCGCCGTCACGGCCCACTGGGCGGAGGCCGAGCCGAGCATCAGGTTGACGAAGCCGCACATCAGCACGAAGAACACGAACACCAGCGGGCCGGTCAGGCCGATGGACTTGAGCAGCTCGGCACCCGTCACCGCCGTGACCGCGCCCAGGTTGGTCCAGGAGAAGAAGGCCACGAACTGGGCGGCGAAGAACACCAGCACCATGTAGAGGCCCAGCGTGCTCATGGCACCGGCCATGGCGTTGATCACGTCGCGGTCGCTGCGGATGGTGCCCACCGCGGCCCCGTAAGCGATGCCGGGGACGAGGAAGAACACGAAGATCAGCGCCACGATGCCGCGCAGGAAGGGCGAGCCCTTGATGGCCCCGGTCTCGGGATTGCGCAGCACCGCCCCCTCCGGGACCACCAGCAGGGCGATCAGCGCGACCATCCCCAGCGCGGCCAGGCTCGCGTAGCGCAGGCCGCGGCGCTCCGCGTCCGACAGCTCGTCCATGCGGTGCGCGTCGTCGTCGCCGAGCCGTGCCTGGCTGCGGTCGTAGGGCCCCAATGCCGGCTCGACGATCTTCAGGCTGATCCAGCTGACGACGATCACGACCAGGAACGTGCTGGCGATCATGAAGAACCAGTTGGCGCTGGCATCCACCAGGTAGCCAGGCTCGATCAGGCGCGCCGCCTCCTGCGTGATGCCGGCCAGCAGCGGGTCCACGGTGCCCAGCAACAGGTTGGCGCTGTAGCCTCCGGACACGCCGGCGAAGGCCGCGGACAGGCCGGCGAGCGGGTGGCGGCCGAGCGAGTAATAGACCATTGCCGCCAGCGGCACGAGCACCACATAGCCCATCTCCGAGGCGGTGTTGGAGATCACGCCCGCGAATACGATCGTAACCGTGACGGTGCCGCGGCTGGCCCGCAGCACCATGGCGCGCACCACGGCGGTGAGCAGGCCGGAGCGTTCCGCCACGCCGACGCCGAGCATGGCCACGAGCACGGTCCCGAGCGGCACGAAGCTGGTGAAGTTGGTGACCAGGTTCTGGACGATGCGCCGCAGGCCGTCGGCGTTCATCAGGCTGACCACGCGGATCATGCCGTCGGCGGCGCGTCCGGCGGCGCCCTCGGGCCGCGGGTCAGGCACCGCCACGCCCAGCGCGCCCATCAGGCCGCTGAACAGCACCACGCTGATGGCGAACAGCGCGAACAGCGTCACGGGGTGCGGCAGGGCGTTGCCCAGCCACTCGACCACCCGCAGGAAGCGCGCGATGCGCCCCGGCGTCTCTTCCGTCTGGTGATCCTGGTCCGGCTGGCTCGTCACGGTCCCGGCTTCGTGGCGCAAAAGAAGCCGTATTCTACGGGAACCGCAACGCCGGCGGGCGCCGGCTCGCCCTTGGAAGCCGGGCATCCATCGGGCAGAGTATGGCGAAGTTCATACTGTCCGCCTGCCAAGGAGAACGCCTGTCGTGCCGGTCATCCTCGCTACACTCCTCGCTCTCGTCGTCGGCGCCTTCTTCGTCTCGCGCCGCGCGGGCATGGGCATGCTCGGCGCCGCCGCGGCCATCGTGGCGACGATGCTGGCGTGGGCGTGGTACACGGAGCGCGGCCCCATCACCCAGCGCGACGCCATCCCCATCGAGCAGGTCGAGATCCTCGAGACGCGCGAGCGCGGCAGCAGCACAGACTACCTGGTGCGCAACAGCAGCTCCGACTGGACGCTGATCGCCCTCCACTCGGAGAAAGTCGCGCGTATGGATGACGGCACGGTCATCGACCGCCAGGAGTTCACGCACCGGGTCAACGTGCCGCCGGGCCAGGCACGCTGGGAAACGCTGCGCTTCTTCGGCCTGCAGATCGGCACCGAGTACGACTGGCGCCTGACCGGCACCGAGGGCTCCCGCGCCGTGGGCGGCGCGGCCGAGTAGAATCCGCGCCATGGCCAGGATCATGGTGCTCAAGCATGTCGCCGCGGAGCCGCTCGCGGCCACCGCATCCGCTACGTCAACTTCCACCGCCATCCAGACGCCGAGCCCTCGCTCGACCGTTACCAGGCACTGGTCGTGCTGGGCGGGCCGATGAACGTCGGCGAGAACGAAAAGCACCCCCACCTGCGCACCGAGTGCGCGCTGCTCGAGGAGGCGCTGGCTCGCCAGATCCCCATCCTCGGCATCTGCCTCGGGGCACAGTTGCTGGCGCATGTGCTCGGCGCGCCAGTGAAGCGGGCGCGGCGGCCGGAGATTGGCTGGTACCGCGTGCAGCCACGGCGTCCCGCCGTGCAGGAAGACCCGGTGCTGCACCCGCTGGCCGACGAGCACCCGGTGTTCCAGTGGCACAGCTACGGCTTCGACATTCCCGCCGACGCCAGGCACCTGGCCGAGAGCGAGGACTGCCCGGGCCAGGCCATGAGCTACCAGGACACGGCCTGGGGCTTCCAGTTCCATCTCGAGCTGGACGAGGGCCTGATCCGGCGCTGGATGCACTCGCCGAGCTACCTCGCCGACCTGCGCGAATCCGGCCTCGACCTGACGCCGGAGCAGATCCTCGCCGACACCCAGGAATTCCTCCCGGCCACCCAGCAGCTTGCCGAGCGCGTCTTCGGCAACTGGCTCGACCGGCTGCCAATGAACGGCAGCGGCCGCACCCTGCCCTCGCGCTGATCTTGGCGAGACGACCCCGGCAGCGCCGCAGCCCGGCCGACGAGGCGGTCCCCGGCAGTGCGCGCGAGTTCCTCGCCGTGTTCCGCTACAGCCGGCGCGCGCTCGAGCTGGTGTGGCGCACCAGCCGCCTCCTCACCGTGGTACTGGCGGTGTTCACCGTGCTGGCCGGGGTGCTGCCGGCGGCCATCGCCTGGGTGGGGGCCCTGATCATCGACGCGGTGGTCGCCGCGGCCGGAGTCTACCGGGACAGCGGCGTGCTGGAGGCGCGGCCGGTCATGCTCCTGGTAGCGGCCGAGGGCGTGCTGGTGGCGGCGCTGGCCGGCGCGCAGCGGGCCTTGTCAGCGTCACAATCGCTGCTGCGCGCCCAGCTCGGCCAGCGGGTCAACGAAATGATCCTCGAGAAGGCGCTGCAGCTCGATCTGGCGCAGTTCGAGGACGCGGAGTTCTACGACAAGCTCACGCGGGCGCGCCGCGAGGCCTCGAGCCGCCCCTTGTCGCTGGTCACGCGGACTTTCGGCCTGGCACAGAACGGGATCTCGCTGGTCAGTTACGGCGTACTGCTGGCGCAGTTCTCGGGCTGGGCGGTGCTGCTGCTGGTGCTGGCCGGCCTGCCCTCCTTCCTCGCCGAGGCCAAGTTCTCCGGCGACGCCTTCCGACTGTTCCGCTGGCGCTCGCCCGAGACGCGCATGCAGATGTACCTCGAGACGGTGCTGGCCCGCGAGGATCATGCCAAGGAAGTGCAGCTCTTCGCTCTCGGCCCAAAGCTGCTGCAACGCTACCGGGAAATCTTCCGCAAGCTCTACCGGGAGGACCGCAACCTCACGCTGCGGCGCGACGGTTGGGGCTTCGTTTTCGGCCTG
>JASFEC010000102.1:0-7874 GCA_050125045.1 Gammaproteobacteria bacterium
GGCGAGTGGTACTGGTAGCGCCGGAACATGGCAGCGCGCTCCTTCGCCATCGCTTCCTCCATCTCCGCCTGGTCCGGCAGCGCGATGCGGCCGGCAAGATGGTCGCCGATGAAGCGTCCCTGCGCCTCGGCGATGGGCATGATCGCGCCCAGCGGCTGGAGCAGGCCGACGAAATACAGGTTGTCGATGCCGGGCCTGATCATCCGCTCCCACAACGGCAGGTCATTGCCGGGCGCCGAGATGAACTCCGGGTCGAAGAAAGGGAAGCTGAGCTTGTACCCGGTGCACCAGACGATCACGTCGATGTTTTCTTCGGACCCGTCGGTGAACTCCACCCGATCGCCGTTCAGCCGGCGGATGCCGGGCCTCGGGATCACGTCGCCACTCCCCAGGCGAATGTGGATCTCCTGGCTGATGGTCGGATGAGCCTGCAACATGCGGTGATCGGGCCGCGGCAGGCCGAAGCGCCAGGGCGGCCCCACGTTGAGGTTCACCGCCAGGCGGGTCAGCACGCTCCCCAGCCACCACGGCACCCAGTGCGGCAGCATGCCGAGGCGCGACATCGGCAGGCCGAACAGGTACTTCGGCAAAATCCACACGCCGTTGCGGGCGGAAAGAAAAAGCTGCTCGGCGATGCCGGGCCGCGACAGCTCGCAGGCGATGTCCATGGCGCTGTTGCCCATGCCCACCACCAGCACGCGCTTGCCGTAGAAGTCCACGGGTTCGCGCGGGTTCAGGTACTCGTGGGAGTGCATCTGCGGGCCGTCGAACTCGCCCGGGTAAGGCGGGTCCGGCCAGCGCGGATCCCAGTGATGCCCGTTGGCGACGATGAGGGCGTCGAAGTGCTCGGTGCTGCCGTCATCCAGGGTGACGGTCCAGCGGCCGTCCGCGCCGCGTTCCGCCCGGGTGACTTCGGTGTTGAAGCGGATGTGCTCGCGCAGGCCGAAATGCCCGACATAATCGTCGAAGTAAGCCTTGATGACCTTGTGGCTGGGGAAGTCCGGCGTGTCCGGCGGCATCGGGTAGTCGCGGTATTCCATCAGCCGCGCGTCGGTATTGATGTGCAGCGACTCGTAGGCCGCCGACATGCCGTTCGTGTTGCGGAAGTACCAGTTCCCGCCGATGTCGTCGCCTTTTTCGTAACAGACCTGCGGGATGCCGCGGTCCTTCAGGGCCTTCACCACGGCAATGCCGCTGGAGCCGGCGCCGATTACGCAAACACGGGGACTATCAGGCATCTGGACTCTCCCTGCGGGGACGAGCCCTTATTCTAGCCGGGGCCGGCGGCCTCCGTGAGCTTCAGGGTCAGGCACTTCGCCGAGCCGCCCGCCTTGAGGAACTCGGACAGCGGAACTTCCGTCACCTTGAATCCGCGCGCCTGCAGCTCCGCCACGAGACCGGGCCGCGCCTGGTGCATGAATATCCGGCGACCGATGTTCACGGCGTTGCAGGCGAAATGGCCCGCATCCTCGGGCCCGACCGCCAGCCGCTTCTCCGGCGGCACCCGGCGCTCGATCTCCGCGCGCGAGGCATCGTCGAAGGCGGGCGGGTGGTAGAGGAGGCAGCCGCCGTCCAGCGGGCACATGCAGGTGTCGATGTGGTAGAAGCGCGGGTCGACCAGCCGGATCGACACCACCTCGAGATCGAACCAGCGACGGAGGTGATCGTGCGCCTCGATCTCGGTACGAAAGCCATAGCCCGCCCACAGCCAGGGCCCGCCGCGGTCGATCAGGGCGTCCCCGGCCCCCTCGAAGGCGACGTTGTCGGGCAGCACCCGGACCTCGAATCCCTCGGCCTCGAACCAGGCGCGAAGATAGGGCTCCTCCGGGCGCCGCTCGTGCGGCATGAAATGCGAGGGCACGGCAAGACGCCCGTGCACGAAGCCGGCATTGGCGGTGAACACCAGGTCCGGCAGTCCGGGCTGCGGCTCCAGCAGCGTGACTTCGGCGCACTCGGCGATGGCCGCCCGCAGGGACTCCCACTGGCGGCCCGCGAGGTCGCGATCCAGGGACCCGGCATGGCCGTCCATCCACGGGTTGATCACGTAATCGACCTCGAAGAAGTCGGGCGGGCACATCAGGACCCGGGTAACAGCGCTCATCCGTGCAGGCCCTCGTGCGGCGGGAATAATGAAGGAGTCTACTGCATACTATGCGCAAATTGTGCGGAGACTCAGCCCCGCGGCGGCAGGTGGACCTCCGCCAGCATGCACCGGACGCCGCCGCCGGCGCTGTCCTCGATGGTCGCGACCGGCACTGGAACGAGGGTGCAGCGGGACTCCAGCCTGTGCACCTGGTCGGGCCGCAGCGACTCCAGCGCCCGTGCCGACAGCGCCAGGACCCGGGAGCCGTCCGCCGCCGACAGCTCCAGCATATTGCCGGCAAAGCGCCGCATCTGGTCGAAGTCGATGGGGACGATCTCGTGCCCGCCCTGCTCCAGCCGGGCGCGGACGGCCGCCCGCTGGCCCGGGTCCTGGATGGACTCCTCGCAGACCACGGCGAAATCGCTGCCGATGCACATCATGACGTTGGTGTGGTAAACGGGCACGTCCTCGTCGTCCGCGGCGACGAAGGCCAGCGGCTCGTAGTCCAGGGCCCGCGCGGCCTCGGCCAGCACCCCGGCGTCCGTGCGCGGGGACAGGCAGGCGTAGGCCACCCGGTTCACCCGGTCCAGCACCATGCTGCCGGTCCCCTCGAGGAAACGTCCCTGCCGCTCGTGCGCCGAGAGGTCGAGCACCCGCTCGACCCGGAAGCCGTGTTCCCGGCTGAGCAGCGCGAGGATGTCGCGGCGCCGCTCGCCCCGGCGGCTCGGGGCCATCATCGGGTAGAGGACGGCGGTGCCGTCGGCATGCAGGCTCAGCCAGTTGTTGGGGAAAATCGAGTCCGGGGTCGGGGGCTCGGCCCGGTCGGGCACGACCACCGCGGTGACGCCCGCCTGCCCCAGGGCGGCTACCAGCCCATCGAACTCGATGGCGGCGGCCGCCTGCTCGGCTTCGGGGTCCGCCACCTCGGGCGGGCGCTGAAAGGCGTTGGATGCCGCCGTCTCGGGGTTGCCGTGGAACGCCACCGGGCGCACCAGCAGGACAGTCCCCGCCGCCTGTCTTTCGATGCCCTGGCTCATGCGCGCATTCTATCCGGGCGCCCGAAGCGATAGCATCTTCGGTGATCCTGCCAGGAGAAACCCATGATCACTGTCCACCACCTCGAGAACTCCCGCTCCCAGCGCATCCTGTGGCTGCTCGAGGAGCTGGGCGTGAAGTACCGGGTCAAACGCTACGAGCGCGACCCGGAAACCGGCCTGGCGCCCAAGGCGTTGCACCAGGTCCATCCACTGGGCAAGTCGCCGGTGGTCACGGACGGCGGCAACACCGTGGCCGAGTCCGGCGCCATCATCGAGTACCTGGTGGAACGCTACGGCGGCGACAGCGGGCTCCGGCCGCCGGCGGGCACACCCGAGCAGCTCCGGTACACCTACTGGCTGCATTACGCCGAGGGCTCGGCCATGCCGCCGCTGCTGCTGTCGCTCGTGTTCCGCAAGATGCCGGAGGCGCCGATGCCCTTCTTCGTCCGGCCGGTCGTCAAGGGGATCGCCGCGAAAGTGCAATCCTCCTTTATCCAGCCGCAACTGGACCTGCACCTGGACTTCATGGAAGGCGAGCTCGCCGGTCGCCCCTGGTTCACGGGCAGCGAGTTCACCGCCGCCGACATCCAGATCAGCTTCCCGCTCGAGGCTGCCGGCGCGGCCGGCCTGCTGGCGGAGAAGCGCCCGCGGCTCGAGGATTTCGTCGCCCGGATCGCTGCGCGGCCGGCCTACCGGCGGGCCCTGAAGAAGGGCGGTCCCTACACCCTCAAGTTCTGAACGAGAAAGCGGCGCCCGAGCGCCTTGGGGCCAGTAGGTCGCGGGCCCTCGGGTAGCTCGTCCCCGAGGCAACGAGGGACAGGTGCAGGAGTCGCGGTTCAGGCGCCGGGCTGCGCCACCAGGGCGATTCGCTCGCGCGAGGACACGACGACACCACCGGGGCGCTCGACCGTGATGGCGAACAGCACGGCCTCGCCGACCGGCAACGAGGCCCGGATAGGCACCAGCGTCTCACCGTCAGGCTGGACGTCGAAGACGCCGCCGTCCACCGGGAAGCGCTCGTCGCGCTCGGCGTCGAAGATCCACAACTGGTACTGCCACTCCGCCGGGTCGTTCGCCTGCAGCCCGCTGAAGCGCATCACGCCGGCCTGCGCCTCTGCATTCCAGACCACGGCGCCCCCCGCGCCGGCCGCGGCCGGGTCCTCGGTGGCACTCCAGCCGATGACCTGTGTTTCGGGCCGGCCCTCGAGCGCCGTCAGCAGTTCCGCCGGCGCCGGCTCCCGGGCCGCCGCCAAAGCCGTCGACTTTTCCGCGACCTCGCGCTCGAGCTGCGCCAGCGACGACTCGAGAGCGCCCTGGCGGGCCGCGAACTCGGCCCGTTGCTGTTCCATGCGATCGACCTGCAGCCAGCCGATCACGGCCATCACCACGGCTGCCGCAGCCGCCAGCCAGCCGCCCCACGCCGTGGCCGCCGGCGGCCTGCGGGCCGACAGCGACACGACCTCGGCGGTCGCGGGCGCTTGGGAAGCCGCCGCGTCGTCGCGGCCACGAAGCCATTGCTCCGCATCGACTTCCAGTCGGGCCCGCACCGATGCGGGCAGCGGCTCGGCCGGCAGGCCGCAGAGGGCGAGCGATGCCGCGACCCGATCCAGGGCATCGGTGTCGAGGCCGGGATAGCGGGCCTCAAGCTCCGCCAGTTCCTGCTGCTCCGACGGGTCGAGCCCTTCAACCGCACGCATGGCGAGCAGCTCGTGCAGGCGTTCGTCGTTCGGCCACACCGCGCTCATGACCCGCGCCCCGGGGACTCCGACAGGTCGCCGACTTCCATCAGTTCGCGCACCTTGATGAGTCCACGCCGCATCTGGGTCTTGACCGTGCCGAGCGGCATCCCGGTCACGTCCGCGATCTCGCTGTGGCTCAGCCCCTGCAGCAGGCCGAGTTCCAGCACCTGCTGCTGCGCGGGCTTCAGGGTGGCGACGGCGCGCGCGGCCAGCGCGGCTTCGCTCGCCGTCTCGCCGTCCGTGTGGATTTCGGCGGCTATCTCGAAACCCGGCGCATCCACATCCTCCATGTACGGCTCGCGGCCCTGCCGACGGATCCGGTCGATCAGGCGTCGACGCGCGATCATGGCGATGAAGAGGGTCTCGGAACCCTTGGATGGATCGTATCGGGCTGCACTTTTCCAGACATCCAGAAAGATTTCTTGCGTCGCGTCTTCCGCGTCCGCGGGGTTAAAACAGGAACGCCGCGCAAGCGACCACACCAGGCCGCCATACTGGTCCATGATTTCCTTTACGGCGCCGCTGTCGCCGTCGGCTACTCTCTTGAGGAGAGATTCCGCCATCTGGGCCTTCCTTCCTGGGCTGTTTCGTTGCTGAATGGAGCGCGGATTCGGCATCATGCGCCCGGCGGCCGCCGAACCCATGGAAACCGAACCATTGGCCGCCGCCAATTGTAACCGTTTGTGAACGGGGGTACCCATCATGCTGCGCGGCATCGCGCTTTTCCTCTTGCTGGGGCTGGTCGCCGGGCCGGCCCTGCCTGCCGATTCCCTGCCGCGCCCGGTGGCCACAGCGCTGAACAATCACGGGCTGGACGGCTCCGGCCTGAGCCTGTTCGTGCAAGCCGTCGATGCCGGGGAGCCGCTGCTGGCCTTCAACGAGGACATTCCACGCAGCCCGGCCTCGGTGATCAAGCTGCTCACGACCTATGCCGCCCTGGACGAGCTGGGACCCGCCTACCGCTGGCAGACGCGTGTCCTCGTCACCGGCCCGGTTCGCGAGGGCCGGCTGCAGGGCGACCTGGTGCTCCAGGGAGGCGGCGACCCGGGCCTCAGCACGGAGAGATTCTGGACCTTGCTCAGGGAGATACGGGCCCGCGGGATCCGCGAGATCGCGGGCAACCTGGTCATCGACGACACGCTGTTCGCGCCGGTCGACGAGGATCCCGGCGATTTCGACGGCCAGCCGTACCGGGCCTACAACGTGCTCCCGAGCGCCTTGCTGGTCAACAGCAACACGGTCGAATTTCGCATGATGCGTGACGGCCCGGCGGTGAGCGTTTACGTCGACCCTCCCATGGCCGGCTTCCGGGTCGACAACCGGATCGGCAATCGCCGCGGCGCCTGCGGCGGCTTCCAGCGCGGCGTTGCTTTCAACTTGCCGGAGGGCCCCGGCGGCCGTCGCGCCGTCCTGGACGGCAGGTTCCCCACCGGCTGTGAGGAATACAGCCTGTGGCGCTCGGTGCTCCCGGCGCCGCAGTTTGCGGATGCGGTGTTCCGGGCGCTCTGGAGCCAGCTCGGCGGACGGATCGAGGGTGGCCTGCGGGTGGCGGAAACGCCTGCCGACGCCCGGGAGCTGTTCGCCTACGGCTCATTGCCGCTCAACGAGCAGCTGCGGTTGATTAACAAGTGGAGCAACAATCCGATGACCAGGCACCTCTTTCTCACCCTCGGCCTGGAGCATGCGGGGCCGCCGGCGACGAAGGCAAAAGGGCGCGCCGCGCTGACGGCCTGGCTCGAAAGAAAAGCGCTCGCCATGCCGGGGCTGTTCGTCGAGAACGGCTCGGGCCTGTCTCGCGACACGCGGGCGTCAGCAGCGGGACTTGGTGCGATGCTGCTGGACGCGTGGCGTCATCCCCAGATGGCCGATTTCATGTCCTCGATGCCGATCGCCGCCAATGACGGCACGTTGCGACGCCGGTTTCATGGCGACATGGAGGGTCGGCTGGCGCTCAAGACCGGCCGGCTCGAGAATGTCTCGGCGATCGCCGGCCTGGCGCAAAGCCGCTCCGGCCGGCGCTATGTCGTGGTGGTGCTGATGAATGCGCGCGACGCGCACCGCGGCATCGGCAATGTCGTGCAGGAAGCCGTGCTCGAGTGGGTGTTCGATCGCTGAGCCCGGCTCGGTCCTCAGAGCCGGGTGACCAGGTGCACGAACACGTAGTGCTCGGGCTCACGCAGGTCGGGATCCTCGGCCGCGTAGACACCGCGGCGATAGCCGAGTTCCAGCTTCAGATTGCTGCCGAGGTTGCGCTCCAGGCTGCCGGGGTGATCGGCCTCCGGCTCTGCCGGCAACGCTTCCACCGGATCGAAGGCGTCCGCGATCAGCTCACGCAGTTCCTTTTGATCCAGCGCCGCACCTTCTTCCGCGGCAACCGGCAGCGCGCCCAGGAGGAGCGCGGCAAGAGTGAGAACCAGCGTTCGGGAAAGCCTGCTCATGGCTGTTCTCTCTTCCACCTGGTGCGCGCACGCGTCGCCGGGTCGACAAGAGACAGCCTTGGGGCTGAGATTCCGGCGGTCCCGCTGTCATGGGGCCCGGAGGCCCGGTAGACCGGAGACTTTGCGTCGCCACCTTTCGGTGGGTTTGCCTTTTTCTGAACCTGGACTCGAGTCTGCGCCGGGCACCATCACCGGGATGTGAGCCACCTCACAGTTTTTCGGCCGAAAAAGAAAAACCCCCGGCCTCGAGCGAGACCGGGGGTTTCGTTTTAGGTGCCTGGCAGTGACCTACTCTCACACGGGGAAACCCCGCACTACCATCGGCGCTAAGCGTTTTCACTTCCGAGTTCGGAATGGGATCGGGTGGTTCCCGCTTGCTAATGCCGCCAGGCAAACTGGTTCACGTATCGCGCCCCGCCATCGGCCAGGCGCCGCGAAATCGGAAAGTTTTGACGTCGTCGCACCAAGGCGACGCATAAGTTTCAGAGCACCAACACCCTGAATGCTTGGGTGTTATATGGTCAAGCCTCACGGGCAATTAGTATCGGTTAGCTCAACACATTGCTGCGCTTACACA
>JASFEC010000103.1:0-7799 GCA_050125045.1 Gammaproteobacteria bacterium
ATCCCGGCGCTTCTGCTGCGGCTGGCCGCGGCCGGGCTGGACGTCGTCAAGACCGAGAACCTCTACGCCTTCGACGGCGAGCCCGGCTACTCCCGCGCGCAGGGTGCCTAGCGGCCGCGACTTCAGGGCAGGCTGCCGCCGGATTCGGCGGCCGGGAGAGGGTATCTCGGGTCGGCCCAGCCCAGGGCCTTGAGCTCGGCGATCACGCCCTGGACTTCGGCCGTGCGGCCGAGCCGGAAGGCGAGCCGGGCATGCAGCGTCTTCTGCAGCAGGGTCTGCACCTCCGCCTCGGGGAGCGCCTGCAGCGCTGCCTGCCACGCCGCCCCGGCCCGCCCGGCCATGCCGGCTGCGGCTGCCGCCAGCCCGAGCGTCTCGCTGACCAGGGCGGCATCCGTCCCTTGGGTACCGAGATCGACTTCGCCCGCCGCCAGCACGTCTCGGGCCCGCTGCGCCCGCGCCACGGCGAGCTCCGGCCGGCCCGCAGCGAGCTCGTCCAGGGCCTGGACACGCAGGGCGAGCGCCAGCTGGCGGCGGGGGGAAGCGGCCGAGCTGTCACGCTCGACGAGCGCGTCCAGCTTGTTGACGACGGCCTGCAGCTCCGCCGGGTCCGGTCCGGTCGTGGCGCCTGCGACCGCGAGCTCGGCGAGCTTGCGTTGCGTGCGGTAGAGCGAGATCTCCCAACGGACATTGGTCGGGTCGTGTCGCACCAGGTCTTTGAAGATCGCCAGCGCCTCGCGGTAGCGCTGAAGCGCCGGCTCGACCTCGCCCTGCGCCATGTGCGTCTCGGCCAGGAAGGTGGCCACGTCGCTCGCCTGCTCGCGGTCAAGCGGGCTGCCGCTCAACTCGTAGGCCGCGCTGGCAAACCCGAGTGACTTTTCGAACGCCGCCTCGGCGTCCGCCAGGCGCGCCAGGTCTTCCAGCGTCGAGCCGCTCCAGGACCAGCCCTCGCTGAGTGTCTTGGGCAGGAGCGTATTTTCCGGGTCCGCTTCGTACAACAGCTCCGCGGCGACCACCGAGTCCTGGAAATACTGCAAGGCACGCGGAAAGTCCCGCTGCTGGCGTGCGATCGCGCCCAGGTTGGCGAGGGCGTAGGCGAGCTCGAGCCGGTAGTCGGCATTGGCCGGATCGCGCTCCAGCAGGGTGCGCGTATGGCTCATGTAGGTCTGCATGGCCTCGGCCGCCAGGTCGAGCCGGTTCTGCTCCCAGCCCACGTAACCGACCCAGAACTCGGCCTGGCCCAGCTCGAACAGGTAACGGTCCTGCGCCGGATACTGCTCGTGCAGTGCCGCGGCGATGCCACGCGACTCCGTGAAAGCCTCCAGCGCCTCCTTCAGCTGCGCTCGCTGGAAACGCACTTCCCCGATCTGGCGCAGCGCCATCGCACGGGCCAGCACTTCCTCGGCGGTGCCCCGGTCGCCCAGCTCGGCAAAGTACTGCATGGCCTGCTCGCCCACCGCGTCCAGCATGTCGAGCTGGCCGAGCGGCTGAAGGCGCGAGCGCAGGTCGCCCAGCATGAAGCTGATGAGTCCCTCGGCCTGGCCCCGGCGCAGCTCGGCCTCCTCGCGCGCCAGCTGGGCGTTGATCGCCAGGCCGATGGTGACGATTGCCACGACCGAGGCGAGCGCGGCGACCCCCGAGGCGACCCGCAGGCGGCGCTGTTGGTCCCTCTGCCGCAGGGTATCGACGCCCACGCCGAGCAGGCCGGCAGCGATCTTGAGCAGCGCGCCACGCCGGCCGTCGGCCTGGTCGCGCGGGTCGGCGGCGAGCGGCTCCGGCAAGGCATCGCCGGAATCGTCGCGCAGCAGCATGGGCGGAAAAGCACAGTCCCCGGAGGCATTGTCGGGATTGCCGGCGACCATCAGGCAGAGCACGGGCCGATCCGGGGCGAGGGCGCGGAACTGCCGGATCTCCTCGTTGACCCAGCGGGAGGCTGCGGCGGCCGGGGAGCAGATCACGATCAGTGCCTCTGCTCGTGCCAGGGCGCTGCGGATCGATTCACTCAGATCGCCGCTGGAGGCCAGCTCCTCGCGGTCCCGGAACACGGGGTAAAGCCGTCGCTGCAGCCCCGGGCGCGCTGCGCGCAGGCGACTGGGGACCCGGTAGCGCTCGAGGCTCCGCTGGAGCCATGCGGCCCACATCTCGTCCGCGTGGCTGTAGCTGATGAAGGCGCGGTAGGCCTCGCTCATTCCCGGGTGCCTCCGTTTCGTACTTGCTCTCAGAGCTTGCCGTGCTCGGGCGGCCGCTCGCGATGCATCAGGATCCATTCCGTATGCTCGTCCAGCGCGGCGTCGCCCAGCGCCCGCAGAACGCCGCGCCGCTCGGCATCGGTGGTGGCCGAGTCGAGGCGCCGCCGTGCATTGGAAAAGATTCGGTGCATGAAGCGGTACTGCTTCACCAGCTCCTTGTCCGCGGTGCGGAAGGCATAGGCTTCGCGGACGGCGGCGGCCAGCGTCAACGCGCCGACGCTGAAGAGCAGTACGTCGTGCCAGGTCTCCGGGAGCCACACCGCGGTGACGGCGAGCATCGCCGCCACGCCGATACCCGTCCAGAGGGCGATGCGGCCCGTGCGCTCGGTCAGCACGTTGCGGCGCGAGCGCTGCAGCGCCCGATTGGCGTAGTAGCCGATCTGGCCGCTGTCGGGGCGGCCGATCCACTCGCGGATCGCGAACTCGACCCCGTCAGGCCACCGGGGCCGGCCCTCGGGAGGGCTGGCATCGCTCTTGATAGCGGCGTTGCGCATCACGTGCCGGATCCAGGACAACTCCACGTCCTGCTTCTGCAGGAAGACATCGTGAGCGAACCGGCCGCCGCCGGGGCTCGAGAGCCCGGCCATGCTCCAGTAGACCTGGACCCGCAGCCCCTCGGCCAGGGCGCGGTAGTCGAGATAACGGCGGTGCCAGGCGCCGCGCTCGGCCTGGCGGTGCAGGTAGACGCCGACGGCGAACAGCGCGAGAAAGGCCCACAGCACCATCCTGGCCGGATAGAGATCTGAATAGAGCACGAAGGCGAGACCCATGAAAAAGCCGACCGTATAGAGCGTGCGCAGCGAGCGCGTGACCCGCTTCTGATAAATGTTCGCCAGCCAGTCGGCTGCGACAAAAAGATCGTCGACATGCTCAACGGCGGGCGGGAAGGGCCGGTTTTCGAGCAGGGAGCGGCCGTAGCGCTGGATCGAGGCATGTTGCTGCAGGCACTCGCCGGCGAAGGACTCCATGTGCGTGAAGATGTTGCGGTAGTGGAACGGCAGGTCGCTGGTGCGCGGCTCGTCCGGGTCGTCCGTGACCCAGCCGATCTCGCCGGCCACGCGCCCTTCGAGCGGATGGCCGTCCGGCCGGTCCCGCGAGCACGCGATGTCGTAGACCAGGTCGTTCTCGTTGTCCGCCAGCAGGTCTTCCGGGCCGACCTCGTCGGGATCTGTGCCCGGCAGGTAACCGGTGATCCGGTAACGGACAATATCGGCGGTGCCCCCGCGATGCTGGGACGGCTTGCCGTCCCAGACGGCGACCAGCACCTGGCAGTGGCTCGCGATGAAGACGCCGGCCGCTGCGTAGCGGGCCTCGCGGCCGGTCGCCGTGTCAGCCGGGGGCACCCCGCGCGCGGGCGCCAGCTCGATGACCTCGGAGCGCCCCAGCAGCTCGCGGAATTGCCGCCGGGACGTCGCCTCGGTGAAGTCACGCTCATACTCGTCCGCCGGCATGGGCAGCACCGCAACCAGCGGAATGCCCCGATCCAGCGCGACTTCTGCGAACAGCCGGTCGGCGCCCTCGGCGAGCGAGGACAGTGCCTTCAGGGGCAGTCCCGGAAATTCCCTGGCCAGGTAATCCAGCAGCTCCGCGATCCGCGCCCGCAGCACGGGCAGCTCCACGTCCACCAGGTCGCGGTGGCCCGTCACCCCTATGGCCAGCGATATGGGCGGCCGCGGCTCGTCGCTCAATGCTGGTCTATCCCCGCTCGGCAGGTTCTGGCATCGCCCGAGGCTACCATGCGCCGTCGCCGGCGACGATGACGGTGGGGCGCGTCACATGCCGGATGGCATAATGAGAAGTCTTTCCCGCCGGTCGCAAGGAGTTCTTTCATGGCCCAGGTCAAAGCCTATGCCGCCCAGTCGCCCGACTCGGGCGTGGCGCCGCACCCGATCGAGCGTCGTCAGCCCCGGCCCGACGACGTGGTCATCGAGATCGATTACTGCGGCGTCTGCCACAGCGACCTCCATACCGCCTACAACGACTGGGGCATCACGACCTATCCCATCGTCCCGGGCCACGAGATCGTCGGCATCGTCCGCGCCGTGGGTGAGGCGGTGACGGGCTTCAAGCCGGGCGACCGCGTCGGAGTCGGCTGCCTGGTCGATTCCTGCCGGGCGTGCGGTTCCTGCGGCGAAGGGCTGGAGCAGTACTGCGAGCAGGGCTGGGTCGGCACCTACAACGGCGTGGACCGCCACGACGGAACGCCGACCTACGGCGGCTACTCCGAGCAGATCGTCGTGAGCGAGCGCTTCGTGCTGCGCATGCCGGAGGGTCTCGATCCGGCGGCAGCCGCGCCGCTGCTCTGCGCCGGTATCACCACCTACTCACCGCTGAAGCACTTCGGCGTCGGGCCCGGACACAAGATCGGTGTGGTCGGCATGGGCGGGCTGGGCCACATGGGCGTCAAGTTCGCCCGGGCCCTGGGGGCCGAGGTGACCGTATTTACCCGCTCCGAGTCCAAGGTCGCCGAGGCGAAGAAGCAGGGCGCGCACCAGGTCATCGTCTCCACCGACGCGAAGGCGATGGAGGCCGCGACCGCGAGCTTCGACTTCATCCTCGACACCGTCCCCGTCCCCCATGACCTCAACCCCTATGTCAACGTGCTCAAGCGCGACGGCACGCTGATCCTGGTCGGCCTGCTCGGGCCGGTGGAGCCCGCACTGCACACCTTCCCCGTCGTGCTGGGAAGGCGGCGAATCGCCGGCTCGCTGATCGGCGGGCTGCCGGAGACCCAGGAGATGCTGGATTTCTGCGGCGAGCATGGCATCACCTGCGACATCGAGATGCTCGACATCAAGAACATCAACGAGGCGTACGAGCGCATGCAGCGCAGCGACGTGCGCTACCGCTTCGTTATCGACATGGCGACGCTGAAGGGCTGACGGGCCGCTTCGAGGCACAGCGTGCATATCCTGATCCTGATCGCGGTGTTCGCAGCGGTGGTTTTCGGGCCGTCGTTATGGGTGAAACGGGTGATGGAGAAGTACGCCAGCCCTGCCGACCGTTATGGCGGCACGGGCGCCGAACTGGCGCGCTTCCTGCTCAAGCGCGAGGGTATCGAGGGCGTGCGCGTCGAGGAGACGCAGCAGGGCGACCATTACGACCCGGTCGAGAAGGTCGTGCGGCTGAGTCCGGATAATTTCAGCGGCCGCTCGCTGACCGCCATCACGGTGGCGGCGCACGAGGTCGGCCACGCCGTGCAGGACCACACCGAGTATGGCCCGTTGAAGCTCCGCCACACCCTGGTGCTGCTGATGTCGCCGATGGAGCGGCTCGGCGCTGGCATCCTCATGGCCTCCCCGTTCATCGGCATGCTCACCCGCGCGCCCTCGCTTGGCATGCTCATGCTGCTGGGCGGGCTGCTGACGCTGGCCTCGGCGACGCTGGTGCATTTCGTCACCCTGCCGACCGAGGTCGATGCCAGCTTCGGCCGGGCGCTGCCGCTGCTGGAGAAGCACAAGGTGCTGTACGAGGACGACGCGCCGCACGCGGCGCGGATCCTGCGCGCGGCGGCGATGACCTATGTCGCCGCCTCGCTGATGAGCCTGCTGAACGTCGCCCGCTGGTGGGCGATCCTGGTCCGCCGCTGAGCGTCAGACGCCGTCGCGGGGAATCTGCAGGTTCCAGTTGCGGGAGAAGACGCGTGCATCGTCTTCCCAGGCATCGAGCTCGGCGCGCAGGAAGAAATGGGTCGAGTCCGAAGTCAGCACCGTCCGGGTCACTGTCCGGACGCTCCAGCCCGGCCGGCTGAGGCTGCGCGTCCATAAGGTCTCGCCCCGCACCGAGCCGAAGTCGTCCCCCGTGCAGGCGTACCATTCCTGCGCCATGCGCTGGGCGTGGAGATCGATGACGGGGAGCCGGTAGGTGCCGCCGTCGTTAATGACTTCGAGCAGCGAGCGGTCGTCGGCGAGATCCCGGATCACGCGCCAGTTGTGGTGCTCCGGCTCGACCAGTTCGCGCTTGAGCGGCGGCGCCGTCTCGGGAGCGTCGAATGGCGCCCGGGGTTCGTCCCGGCGCGGCCTGACGGGGAGCCTCAGCCGGCTGGGTCCCGTGCGGACCGTCAGTCGGACGGGCTGCGGCGGGGGCCACGCCAGCGGCCAGTAGGAGCTGGAAAGTGACAGTCGCAACCGGTGCCCCGCGGGAAAGCGCTGGGCGATGCCGTTCAGGCGGATCCGGACGCGGCAGGGCCGGTCCGGCACGAGGGGCCGGGGCACCGCGCTGCCGTCCCGGTGGGTGAGGTTCAGGAGACCGTAGGTCACCCGGGTGGCCTTGCCGTCGGGTCGGACGTCCGACAGCCGGGCTGCCACCATGGCCACCGGGCGGCTCGCGCTCAGCTCCAGGTCCAGCAGCGGGGTGCCCAGGATTTCGAGGTCTTCAGCCAGCGTGTCGGTGTCAAAGACCAGCGCGCCGCCGTCCTCCTGGCGTTGGTCGTGGGGCAGGTCGGGCGCGGCCGTATAGGAACACCACTTGCCCGCGAACAGGCCCACCGTCAGGGGCGACTGCAGCTGCAAGTCGGCCGCCTCCATCCTGCTGCCGGGGGCCAGCAGTGCGCCCGGCGCCAGCGCCAGCGCCTGCTCATCGATTCCGGCGGAGGGCCAGGCGGGCTCCGCCACCCAGCGGCCGGGCCGATGATCGTAGCGGGTCGTCGGCGGGACGCTGTCCTGCATCCATACCCGCAGCGCGGGCTCGTCCATGATCCCGGTCTCCCTGCCCTTGAGCCATTGGTCCCACCAGCGCAGGCATTCTTGCAGGAACCCGATTGCCGGGCCCGGGACGCCGAGATGCGGGTAGCGGTGCCCCCATGGCCCGATCAGCCCCTTGCGGGGCACGCGCAGGTTCTGCAGCAGGCGGAAGACCGAGTTGCTGTAGCCGTCGGCCCAGCCGCTGACCGCGTAGACCGGGCACTGCACAGCGTCGTAGTCCTCGCAGACGGAGCCGTGGGACCAGTAGTCATCCCGGCGCTGGTGGCGCAGCCACTGCTCGAGCCAGAGCCCGCTGCCCTCCAGCCGCTCGAACCACATGTCGCGCCAGGCGCTGCCCACGACCTTGGGATCGGGTGGCAGAGAGTTGTACGCGAACATGGTCGAGGCCCACGAGAGGTTGTCGCCCAGCAGGCAGCCGCCCATGTGATGGATGTCATCGGCGTAACGGTCGTCCGTGGAGCAGACGGAGACCACGGCCTTGAGCTCGGGCGGCTGCAATGCCGCGATCTGCAGGCCGTTGAAGCCGCCCCAGGAGATGCCGATCATGCCGACGCTGCCGTCGCACCAGTCCTGTGCTGCGAGCCACCGGATCACCTCGACGCCGTCGTCGAGCTCCTGCTCAAGGTACTCGTCCTGCAGCACCCCCTCGGAGTCGCCGCTGCCGCGCAGGTCCACGCGCACGGCCGCATAGCCGTGGCCGGCGAAGTAGGGGTGCATCGTCTCATCGCGCAGCCGGATGGAGTCGCGCTTGCGGTAGGGGATGTACTCGAAGATCGCCGGGACCGGATGGTGCGTGGCATCCTCGGGGAGCCAGATCCGGGCGGCCAGGCGGGTGCCGTCCGCCATTTCG
>JASFEC010000104.1:0-7766 GCA_050125045.1 Gammaproteobacteria bacterium
CGTCGAGGGCGACCCGGGCCTGCGGCGCCGGCACGAGAAGCTCCTGCCGCACCTCGAGGCTCTTCACGCGCTCTGGCGGGCGCTGCACCGTGCCCGCGGGCGGCGCGGCGCGGTGGACTTCGATCTCCCCGAGGTTGTGATGCGCTTCGATCCGAAGGGGCATATCGCGCGCATCGAGCCGAGGCATCGCAACGACGCCCACCGCATCATCGAGGAATGCATGATTGCCGCGAACGTGGAGGCGGCCCGTTTCCTGGAGAAGCACAAGATGCCGACGCTCTACCGGGTGCACGCCCCGCCCGAGGAAGATCGGCTCGCCACCCTGCGGGAGTTCCTCGGGGCGTTCGGGCTCAAGCTCCCGACGCGCGAGCACCTCGAGCCGAAGCACTTCTCGGCGCTGGTGGAGCAGGTGGCCGGGCGCCCGGACGCCGACCTGATCGAGACCGTGATCCTGCGCTCCATGAGCCAGGCGGTCTACCAGCCGCAGAACATCGGTCACTTCGGGCTCGCCCTGGAGCGCTACGCGCATTTCACCTCGCCCATCCGCCGCTACCCGGACCTCCTGGTCCACCGGGCGATCCGCCATCTCCTCAGGGACGGCAAGCCGGCCGAGTTCATCCATGGGCAGCGCGACATGGAAGGCTTCGGGCGTCATTGCTCCATGACCGAGCGCCGGGCCGACGAGGCCACGCGCGACGCCATGGACTGGCTGAAGTGCGAGTTCATGCAGGACCGCATCGGCGAGGAGTTCGACGCCATCGTCGCGGGGGTGGTGGATTTCGGGCTGTTCGTGCAGATCCCGGAATACCAGATCGATGGCCTGGTGCACGTCAGCTCGCTCGGCGGCGACTACTACCAGCGCGACGCCGTGCACCAGCGGCTGGTGGGCGAGCACAGCGCCCGGGTGTTCCGGCTCAGCGACCGGCTCACCGTGCGGCTGATCCGTGTCAGCCTCGAGGATCGCAAGATCGACTTCGAGCTGGTGGAACCCGCTGCGGCCGAGCGCAAGGGCCGGCGCGGGCGCAAGGAGCGGCGCCAGGGCCGGCGGCGATGAGCGCGCGCGAACTGGCCTGGGGGCTGCATCCCGTGCGGGAGGCCCTGCAGCGCGCCCCGGAGCGGGTGCTGGAGTTGTGGGCGCAGGAGCGCCGGCAGGACGCAAGGATGGCCGAGATTCTCGAACTCGCCGCGACCCACGGAATCCGGGTCCAGCCGGCCCGGCGCGACACGCTAGACCACATGGCCGACGGCGGCGCCCACCAGGGCATCGTGGCGCGCCTGGCCCCGGCGGCGGGGCTGGACGAGAACGACCTGTACGACCTGCTCGACCGGCTCGGCGCCGAGCCGCCTTTCCTGCTCGTCCTCGACGGCGTGCAGGACCCGCACAACCTCGGCGCCTGCCTGCGGACGGCCGACGCCGCCGGCGTGCACGCCGTCATCGTGCCGAAGGACCGCGCCGCCGGGCTGACCCCCGCGGCGCGCAAGGCGGCGGCCGGCGCCGCCGAGACCGTGCCGCTGGTGCAGGTGGTCAACCTGGCCCGCTGCCTGCGGCAACTCAAAGAGCGGGGCGTCTGGCTGGCCGGCGCCGACGCCGGCGGCGAGCCCGCTTTCGCGGCCCATTTCTCCGGCCCGCTGGCCCTGGTGCTGGGCGCGGAGGGGACCGGGCTGCGGCGCCTGACCCGGGAAACCTGCGACCTGCTGGTCAGCCTGCCGATGAAGGGCGCGGTGGAGAGCCTGAACGTCTCGGTGGCGGCCGGCGTGCTGCTCTACCTGGCGCTTGCGCGCAGGGGGTCCTAGCCGTTATCCTGCGCGGCTTCGCGCAGGCATTGGGCCGGCGTGATTTCCCTGCCACACCGTCAATGCCGGACGGGTGGCTGCACTTAATCCGAAGGGAGACAACATGCGGCACTACGAGATCGTGTTCCTGGTCCACCCGGACCAGAGCGAACAGGTCCCCGCCATGATCGAACGCTATCGCGGGATGATCGAGGGCGAGGGGGGCAATATCCACCGCCAGGAAGACTGGGGCCGGCGCCAGCTCGCCTTCCCCATCCAGAAGGTCCACAAGGCCCACTACGTGCTGCTCAACATCGAGTGCAGCAAGGCCACGCTGGACGAGCTGACCGGCGCCTTCCGCTTCAACGACGCCGTCCTGCGTCACATGGTCATCGCCCGGGACGAGGCGGTGACCGAGCCTTCGCCGATGGCGAAGCCGGAGGAAGAGCGGAGCGAGAGTCGCTCCCGCCGCGGTCGTGACGACGACGACGGGGACGACGACGAGGGCGACGGCGATGGCGACGACAGCGGTTCGTCCGACGACTGATCAGGAGTAGCAGAACATGGCTCGATTTACGCGCAGGAGAAAGTTCTGCCGCTTCACGGCAGACAAGGTAACCGAGATCGACTATAAGGATCTCGCCACGCTGAAGGCCTACGTGACGGAAACCGGGAAGATCGTCCCGAGCCGCATCACCGGGACGCGCTCCAACTACCAGCGCCAGCTCGCGGTCGCCGTCAAGCGCGCCCGTTTCCTGGCGCTGCTGCCATACACCGACCGTCACTGACGGCCGGTGCCCCCGGGTCGCCGCGTGCGCCCTGGAGGTCCGGGATGCTGGAGTTCGCCCGCTGGATCACGGAGCGTGAGTATCGTGTCGCCCTGATGGCGGCCGGCCTGGCGCTGTTGCCGCTGTTGGCGCCCCTGAGCTGCGCGGTGCTAGCGCTGGCGGCACTGCAGCGTGGAGCGGCGACGGGCTGGCGGGCGGCGGCCGGCGCGGCGGTGCTGCTGGCGCTGGTCGGCTGGGGCGCGGGGATGCACCCGCTGGCGATGGTCATCTCGGCCGTCACGCTGTGGGCGCCGACGCTGGCCGTGACCCAGCTGCTGATCAGCAGCGGCTCCCTGTCCACGGCGGCGCGCCTGGCGACCCTGGGGGCGCTGGTCCTGGCCGGGGGCTGGGCGCTGGCGGCGCCGGTCCAGGGCGAGCCCTGGCTGACGCTGGTGAACCAGATGGTAGCGCCGCTCGCCGCGCAGACCGGGACCGACGCGGGCCTGCTGGCCGAGCGGCTGCTGGGACTGATGCCCGGCATCATCGCCGCCTCGCTGCTGCTGGTGTCGCTGGGCGGGCTGTTCGTCGCCATGTGGCTGCACGCCGGCCTGGCCCGGCCGGGCGCCTTCGGCGAGGCCTTTCGGGCGCTGCACCTGGGTCCGGTCGTCGGTGCAGTTGGAGCCGCGGCCATGGTGGCCGGGCTGGCCGGCGGACCGCCGGCAGCGGCGGCAGTCGCCCTGCCGGCTGGCACGGCGCTGATGCTGCAGGGCATTGCGGTGATGCACGGCATGGTGAAGATCCGCGGCCTCGGGCGGGGCTGGCTGATCGGCGGCTGGCTGGCCCTGGTGTTGCTGTCGCCCTGGGCGATGATGGCGTTTGCTTTTTACGGATTGCTGGATACGTTCCTGGATACACGGCGGCGGGCCGCCGGCAGGGTGTGACACACAGGCTCCGGAGGCAGGTTCCGGGGGACTAGAGAGGATCTAAAGATGGAAGTGATTCTGCTGGACAAGGTCGAAAACCTCGGCGGTATCGGCGACAAGGTCAAGGTCAAGGCCGGCTATGCGCGCAACTACTTGCTGCCGCAGGGCAAGGCCGCGCGGGCGACCCCCGAGAATATCGCCGAGTTCGAGGCGCGGCGGGCGGAACTGGAAGCCAAGGCTGCGGCGGTCATCGCCGAGGCGAAGGCCCGGGCCGAGAAGATCGAGGGCCTGACGCTGAGCATCCGCGCCAAGGTGGGCTCGGAGGGCAAGCTGTTCGGTTCGGTGGGTCCGGTGGATATCGCCGAAGCGGCCGAGGCGGCGGGCGTCGTCATCGAGCGGAGCGAGATTCGCCTGGCCGAGGGTCCGCTGCGGATGGTCGGCGAGCACGAGGTGGAAGTGCATCTGCACTCCGAGGTCTCGCTGCCGATCACCGTCGTCATCGAAGGCGAGGAATGAGCCGTTGGCCGCGCCGCTGTGGCGCGGCCCGCCTGTGCTAATGTCACAGGCTCCCCCACCGGCGAGGTCATACTTCATTGGCAGGCAGTCCTGAAGCCGTGTTCCCCACGCGCGCGACGGAGGCGCTCCGCACGCCGCCGCATTCGGTGGAGGCCGAGCAGTCCGTGCTCGGCGGGCTCATGCTGGACAACAGCGCCTGGGACACGATTGCCGATGCGGTCTCGGCCGGCGACTTCTACCGGCGCGACCACAAGCTGATCTATACCGCGCTCGGCGAGCTGGCCGAGCGCGGGCAGCCGTGCGACGCGGTCACCGTGTCCGAGCTCCTCGAGCGCAAGGGCGAGCTGGACGACGCGGGCGGTCTCGCCTACCTCGGCCAGCTGGCCCGCGAGACGCCCAGCGCCGCCAATATCCGCGCGTATGCCGCTATCGTCCGCGAGCGCGCCATGCTGCGCGAGCTTATCCGGATCGGGGGCGAGATTGCCTCGAGCGCCTACCAGCCGGAGGGCCGGGACGCCAGCCAGCTGGTCGACGAGGCCGAGCGACAGGTGTTCGAGATCGCCGAGCAGGGCAAGCGCCGCGGCTCGGGGTTCCAGCAGCTGAAACGGATCCTTGGCAAGACCATCGACCGCCTCGACGAACTGCAGAAGAACGAGGGCGATGTCACCGGCCTTGCCACGGGCTTCACCGATATCGACAGCATGACCGCCGGGCTGCAGCCGGGCGACCTGGTCATCGTCGCCGGCCGCCCCTCGATGGGCAAGACCAGTCTGGCCATGAACATTGCGGAGCATGCGGCCATCGGCCTGGAGAAGTCGGTCGCGATCTTCAGCATGGAGATGTCGGCGGAACAGCTGTCCTTCCGCATGATTTCTTCCCTGGGCCGCGTCAACCAGTCCAACCTGCGCCGCGGCAAGTTCTCCGACGAGGACTGGAGCCGCATCAACTCGGCCGTGTCGGTGATGTCGCGCGCGCGCGTGTTCATCGACGATACGCCCGCCCTGAACCCGACCGAGCTGCGTGCGCGGGCGCGCCGCCTGAAACGCGAGCACGGGCTCGACCTCATCGTGGTGGACTACCTGCAGCTGATGCAGGTGACCGGGACGGCCGAGAACCGGGCGACCGAGATCTCCGAGATCTCGCGCTCGCTCAAGGCGCTGGCGCGCGAGCTGGAAGTCCCGGTAATCACGCTCTCGCAGCTCAACCGCAGCGTCGAGCAGCGCACGGACAAGCGCCCCGTAATGTCGGACCTGCGCGAGTCCGGCGCTATTGAGCAGGATGCGGACCTCATCACCTTCATCTTCCGCGAAGAGGTCTACAACAAGGACTCGAACCGCAAGGGGATCGCGGACATCATTATCGCCAAGCAGCGGAACGGCCCGATCGGCGACGTGCAGCTGACTTTCCTCGGCGAGTACACCAAGTTCGAGAACTACCTGCCTGATGCCTACGGCAGCTCACCTTTCGGCTGAGCCCGGCGCCGCCGACCAGCCGCCGCGCCGCGCGGCACGCGCGATCGTCTCGGCGGGCGCGCTCCGGCACAACCTGCGCCGGGTGCGCGAGCGGGCGCCCGGCGCGCGCGTGATGGCGGTGATCAAGGCCAACGGCTACGGCCACGGACTCGTGGGGACGGCACGGGCGCTGCGCGAGGCGGACGCCTTCGCGGTGGCGCGCATGGAGGAGGCGGTTGCGCTGCGTCAGGCAGGACTGGACCAGCCCGTCGTCCTGCTCGAGGGCGTGCTGGACCCGCAGCAGCTGCCGCTGGCCTCCGCGCTCGGCCTGGAGCTGGTGGTGCACTCTGCCGAGCAGCTGGCCATGCTGGAGGCCGCCAGCCTGGCGCGGCCGGTGCAGGCCTGGCTCAAGATCGACACCGGCATGAACCGGCTCGGGTTCCCGCAGGACGCCGCCCGAGATGCCGCCGCGCGCCTGGAGCGCTGCGGCAATGTGCGGCCCGGTATCCGGCTCATGACCCACCTCGCTTGCGCCGACGAGCGCGACGACGGGGTCACGGGGGGTCAGCTCGAACGCTTCCGGGCTGCGCTCGGTGATCTGCCGGGCGAGCGGAGCATCGCGAACTCCGCGGCACTGCTGTGGCGCCCTGAGACGCATGCCGACTGGGTGCGCCCGGGGATCATGCTCTACGGGGCCTCCCCGTTCGCCGACACGACCGGGCCCGAGCTGGGCCTGCAGCCGGCGATGGAACTGCTGAGCACCGTGATCGCGCTGCGCACGGTGCAGCGGGGGGAGCGCGTCGGCTACGGCGGCGTGTGGACCGCGCGCGAGGACACGCGCCTGGCCATCGCGGCAATCGGCTACGGCGACGGCTACAGCCGACACCTCGGCAGCGGGACGCCCGTGCTGGTGCGGGGCCAGCGCGCCCCGCTGGCGGGAAGAATCTCCATGGACATGATCGCCATCGACGTGACCCGGGTGCCGGGCGTCGAGGTGGGCGACGAGGTGACCCTGTGGGGCCGCGGCCTCGCGGTGGAGGAGCTCGCGCGCCTCGCCGGGACGATTCCCTACGAGCTGCTATGCGGCGTGACCCAGCGCGTCGGCGTCACGATGAGCTGAGGTCGGCGGCCCCTGTCAGCCGGCGAAGAATCCCATCTTCACGCCCGCGACCTCGAGCACATCGTTGTCGTGCAGGGGCCGCGCGCTGGGGCCGAGCGGCTCGCCGTTGACGAGCGGCGTGCCCTTGCCGTTCCCCCGCTGCATGTTGACCACTGTGTAGCTGTCGCCGCGCCGGGTCACGGCAACCACCTGGATGCCCGGGCGGCCGAGTGTCGTCAGGGGTTTCTTCAGCTCCAGCTCGCGCCCGGCAAAGTTGCCGGTGAGAATCTGCAGCCGCGCCGGGGCGGCCTGCAGCAGATGGGTGGCGCTCTCCTGATCGGGCGCGGCTTCCGGCTCCTCGGCCAGGCGGTCCATGCGCATCTCCGCGCGTGAGAGCACGAGGGTTTTCTCGATCGGCTCCGCGTCGTCGTCCAGCTCGCTGTCCACGAATTTCAGCTGGTGGTGACCGACGGTGACGATATCGCCGTGCTGAAGCGCGTGCTTCTTGATCAGGCGACCGTTCACGTACGTGCCGTTGGTGCTGTTGAGGTCCTCCAGGAAGGAGTCGTTGAGGATGTTGATGACCAGGGCGTGATGACCGCTGACCGCCGGGTTGTCGATGCGGATGTCGTTGTCGGCCAGGCGCCCGACGGTATAACGCTCCTTGCTGAGGTTGTACTCCGCGAGGGTCTGGTCGTTCAGGCTGAGGATCATCCGGGCCATTGCGTCTCCGTCGTCACTGCAACACTAACCGAGCCAGCCCTTGAGCCGGCTGACGATACCCCGTGATTCGGCGAACGACTCGATTACCTGCGCGAGGCAGACGGAGATGTTGTCCCGCCCGCCGTTGGTGTTCGCCAGCTGGACCAGCTGGTCCCCGCCGGTCTTGAGGTTAGCACTAAAGGTGCTGAGGGTTAAATGAATATCCTCTTCCTCGACCATGTCGGACAAGCCGTCGGAGCAGAGCAGGTAGATGTCGTCTTTCTTGACCGTCTCCTCCTGGATTTCCACTTCGACCGTGGGTTCGACGCCGAGCGCGCGGGTCACATAGTTACGGTTGGCCGAGCGCATGGCCTCTTCCTGCGAGAAGTAGCCCCGGTCGACCAGCTCCTGCATCAGCGAGTGATCGAGGGTCAGCTGCTCGAAGCGGTTCTTGCGCAGCCGGTAGACCCGGGAGTCGCCCACGTGGGCGATGGAGACGCGATCATCGTAGAACAGGCAGCCCACGATAGTGGTG